>CASBQH010000479.1 GCA_949127695.1 Synechococcales cyanobacterium PMM_0073 | reverse complement strand
TGGCCGTAGGTCGTCGTGGCCTGTAGCTGCCGCTCGGCTTCGTTCAGCTGGCTGGCGGCAAAGTCGCGTTCGGCCTTGCGTTCGCCATAGCTTTCTAAATAGGCCAGCAGATCGCCCGCTTTAACCCAATCGCCCTGCTTCACTTGCAGCCGCTGAATGCGCTCGCCTGTCGAGCCGCCGACTCGGATCACTTCGCTCTGGGGTTCAATCCGGCCTAAGGCGACGACCTCGACGCGCTGGGGCAGGGCTGGAGCGGTCTCGACGGCAGCAGGCTGACGGCCTAGCAGGCGAACTAAGCCAAAGCCCGTGACGCCAAGCGCCAGCAGTCCAGCCAAAATTGCGATCATCCAGCCAGAAGAGAGCTTAATTTTTTTACCAATCGTCATAGCGGGTTGCCCAGTAGCAGTGGCCTAATAGCACTGCGTTGCCTTGGTCTGATTTTAACGTTTTTTAAGTTTTTTTAAGTTTTAAAACGCTCACCCGGGAAGCTGTTTCGAGTTCACCAGCGACAGTCCTAGTCTGAAGATTGCCCTGTTGGCCAGCATCCTCCAATCGGGTAGTTTCGCTAGGCCAATGCCTTGCAGTAAGCCTGCACCAGCAGATCAATTCCGGTAATGGCCGTGCCCACTACCACAGCATCTGCCCCCAGCTCTAGCGCCTGTCTTGCCATTTCCGGGCTGGCAATTCCGCCTTCGCAGATCACAGGTCCGCCCCGCCCCACGAGCTGACTCAGCAGCTCAAATCCGGGTGGTTGCAAATGCGCGGTGGTGGCCGTGTAGCCATAGAGCGTTGTCCCCACCCAATCAGCGCCAGCCGCCGCCTCTGCTGCCGCCAACGAATCAACATCTGCCATCACTGGCTTGCCGAGCTGCTGCTGGATTTTTTGAATCAGCGCTGCCGCCGTTTCCCCGCCCGGTCGAGGCCGCTGCGTGGCGTCAATGGCAATAATGTCGGCACCCGCTGCTGCCACCGCCTCAGCCGCCGCAAAATCGGGCGTAATATAGACCTCGTAGCCGGGAATCTGCTGCTTCCACAGGCCAATAATCGGGGCGCTGATCCGCTGCCGCACCGCTGATATATGCTGAGGCGAGTCAATTCGGACTGCCACCGCGCCACGCTGCACCGCCGCCTCGGCCATGGCTGCAATCACTGCTGGATCATGCAGGGGGGAATCACTCGGAGCCTGACAAGAAACAATCAGACCGTGATGGAGCTGCTGGATTAAAGCGGCAAATTGCGCCATAGTTTACCTGGGAATCTAGATTGAGTGAAAGCAGCCCTATGACTCAGATATTGGCAGGCGATACCGGCGGCACCAAAACCATCCTGATGGTAGCAGAGGTCTCTGAGTCTGAATCAGGCTTGCCGCAGCTGGATTCTCTGCATGAGGCTCGCTTTGTCAGCGCTGAATTCACCGATATTGTGCCAATGGTGCGCCAGTTTCTGGCTGAGGCTGAGGCCAAGCTGGGCTATGCGCCCAACCCTGAAAAAGCCTGTTTCTCGATTGCGGGGCCGATTGTTCACAACAGCTCAACCCTGACCAATCTCTCCTGGCTGCTAGACGGCGAACGGCTGAAGCGCGACTTATCGATGGCTCAGGTGCAGCTGATCAATGACTTTGTGGCGGTGGGTCACGGCATTCCGGGGCTGAGCCCAGCCGATCTGCTCAGCTTGCAACCAGGTGAACTCCAGCCCGACGCGCCGATTGCGATCATTGGCGCGGGCACAGGCTTGGGCGAAGGCTTTTTGATTCATCAGGCCAATCGTTATCTGGTGTTTGGCACTGAAGGCGGCCATACTGACTTTGCGCCGCGCTCTGAGCTAGAGTTTCAGCTGTTGAAATATCTGCGCGACCGGCTGGGCGTCTCGCGGATCTCGGTGGAGCGAGTAGTGTCGGGTATGGGCATTGTTGCCATCTACCAGTTTCTGCGCGACCGACAGGCGATTGGCGAGTCGCCCGATGTGGCCGAGGCGATCCGCACCTGGGAATGCGAGGCGGGTCTGCCCGAAAAGTCGGTTGATCCCGCCGCAGTGATCGCAATTGCCGCTGCCCAATCCCGCGATCCGCTCTCCAAGACAACGATGGAGCTGTTCGTTGAACTCTATGGCGCGGAGGCGGGCAATCTGGCGCTGAAGCTGCTGCCCTACGGCGGACTCTATATTGCGGGCGGCGTTGCGGCCAAAAACCTGCCACTGATGCAGTCGGGTAGCTTCATTAACGCCATGGTAGACAAAGGCCGAATGCGGGCGCTGCTGGAGCGAGTGCCTGTCTATGTGATTTTAAACGAGCAGGTGGGGCTAATTGGAGCAGCGCTCTGTGCGGCGCGGCTTTAGAATGGATTTTCAATCAATTACGGCGCGGCAAAGGTCTGGGTTGAGTTCTATTGTAAGCAGACTGTCAACGCTGCTGGGATACTCGAGTCAGGGTTGATAATAGCGGTGCTGCTCATCGCTATTGTAATGCAATCTAGATATTGGGCGGTAACGTTAAGGAGGATAAAGTATACGGTAACTGGACAAGCCTAGATCTGCTCCAGCTAATTCTTCAGCGCCATTTGGGCTTAGCCGAACCTGGTTTGAATTTGATTTCTTCGAGACATCAGACGGCGCAGGTAATTAATACTCTAAAGCATTAATTTACTGAATCGGCGTAAAGCCCAGCCGTGAGACAATTTGCTGTCCGGTGGGGGAAAGTGCTAGCTCGACGAATTCTTTGACCGCAGGGCTGGTTTGCTTTTGGGTGACGAGGTAGGTGACGCGGCTGATGGGGTAGCTGCCGGTTTTGACAGCGGCTTGGTCAGTAGGGGCAATGCCGTCAATGGGCAGGCTTCGCACGGTCTGCTGGTTAGCGGTTTGGGTGACGCTGGCATAGGTGATGCCGTCTGAGCCGAGTGCTTGCAGCAGGGCTGTGGTTTCGTCACGCTGGGCGGTGCTGAAATTGGCTCCATCTGGGGCAAAGGGTTCGCCCAGCAGCACGACATCTTGAAAGAAGGAGTGGGTGCCGCTGCTGGCGGCGCGGTTGATCACGCGGATCGGCTGGTTGGCTCCGCCGACTTGCGACCAGTTGGTAATTTCGCCTTGAAAGATCTGCTTGAGTTGGGTGAGCGTTAGGCCAGCCTGAAAAGGGTTGTTGCTGCCGATGGCGACAGCAAGGGCATCGCGCGCAATGGGGATGGCTTGCAGAGTTTGCAGCTCGTTGGGGGTGAGGGGACGCGAGCTGACGGCCATGGAAACTTTGCCGTCGAGCAGGTTTTGGATGCCAGAATTGGTGCCGTTGGGCTGGCCGTCTGGGACGCCGTAGGTAGTGGGGATGCTGGGATTGACCTGTAGGTAGGCGGTTTGTAGCTGCTTGATGAGGGCAACGAGCGAGACGCTGGCGTCTAGGGCAAGAATGCTAGGGTTGGGCTGCGAGGCGTTGAGGCTGCTGACG
>CASBQH010000478.1 GCA_949127695.1 Synechococcales cyanobacterium PMM_0073 | reverse complement strand
TAGCGGCTAGCATCACGATAAACCAGATCTGGAAACTGGCGCGTCACGTCCCGCAGCTGCCCCTGCCGATACTGCCAGATTTGAATTGGGAAGCCCGATCCAGCAAAGCTGGCGAAGGCATAGGCAAAGCGAGTGTCATAGGAAAGAAATTCTGGGATGCCGTCTTGATCAAGGTCTTTCAGCTCGCGGGTGCCGCCGTCGCCCCAGAATTGCTCAGTAATTTGGTACTGCTGCGTAGCGGGTAGATAGCTAAAAATCTGAGTGGAAAGGCAGCAATGCGCCCCGCCGCTAAAAAAGTCGAGCAGCACTTCCGGTTCGCCGTCATTGTCAAGATCCTGGACGCGAAAGCCTTCAGGCATCATGCGGCAAAAGCTCTCCGACTGCAAGACCTGGTTGAAGCGCTGTACGCCAGCTCGATTAATCTTGAGGACTGGATTCTGAGTGCAAAACGAGCCAGCTTCGTCGCTGTAGTCCGCCTGCACCTGGCCAGAACGCTCTGAAAGACTGGTGGCTAAGGCCGGCAGGGGCAGCAGAGCGAGCAAAAAAAGGGCGATTGGTAAAGGGTGAAGCTTCATGGCGCTCAGCTTAAAAGTAAAGATCGATCTCCGGGCAGCTTTTGAGGAGTTCGCTAGACTAAAACAGTACAGTCCGCTGATTTCAACCCCATAGCCTCATAAGATCTGATACCTAAAAGTCTTAAGACTTTCCGAAAAAAAATCAGCATTGAGTTGAATAATACATACTTTGACATAGCAAGCTTGATAGGCTTGCAGAATGTGCGCTGGAAAACACTGCTCGCAGTCCCCTGGAGAACACCGTGTTTGACGATCTTCTGCCTCAACTCAACGACCACAACCTGCCCTACCCCGACACGATGCATCCGATTGTGGTGCATTTTGTGATTGCGATGGTGCTGTTTGCCGTCCTCTGCGACGTGATTGGCTACTTCAGCAAAAACAGCCGCCTCTACGAGGTGAGCTGGTGGAATATGTTTTTTGCCACGGTTTCGATTTTTATTGCCGTGATTTTTGGCCAGCTCGAAGCCGGACTGGCCGAGCCTTACAGCGCCTCGCTCTCAGTATTAAATTTGCATACGCTGCTGGGCTGGTCACTCTCCGGCATTTTGGCTGCCATCACCGGCTGGCGCTATATTATTCGCTCAAAAGACCCCAAGAGCCTGCCTGTGGCCTATCTGGCTGTTGGTGTGGGGCTGACGCTGCTCGTCTTAACCCAGACCTATCTGGGCGCTCTGCTGGTTTGGGTCTATGGCCTGCATACGGTGCCGGTGGTTGAGGCAACTAGAGGAGGCATCCTATGAATTCAGAGCTAGTTGAGCAAATTTCTAGCCTTGGGGCAAATGGCCTGCCCTATGTAGTGCCGATTCACCCCAACCTGGTGCATCTGACGCTGGGGCTGTTTATTGTGGCGATTGCCTTTGATATTGTCGGTCTGCTCTACCCGTTCGAGCAGGTCGTGTTCAAATATCTTTCAATTCCGGCCACCCGCTCCAACTTCTACGACGTGGGCTGGTACAACATGCTGGCGGCGGCAGTTGTCACCTTCTTTACAGTCGCCTTTGGCTTCTATGAGATTATGCTGGCGCAGGTTGACCCAGAGGTAACGAGCGCCTGGGGGCTAAATGCCATGCAGACCATGCTCTGGCACGGCGTCGGCGGTGTCCTGCTGCTGCTGCTGATTGTTAGCATGGCAATCTGGCGCGGCTTTCAGCGGTTTTCCTGGCGCAAAGACATGGGGCGGCAGGTGCAGTGGAGCTATATCTTTGCTGGACTGCTGATCTTTGGCATCATGTTTGCCCACGGTACGCTGGGGGCGCATTTGGGCGGCGAGTTTGGCGTGCATGTGACTGCCGACCAGCTTTTGAGAGCAGGCGAAAATCCCAATGCGGCGCTCTAAAGCGGCAATAGTGCTTTGATCTGGTTTTTTAGGGCAATTTGTCTATGAATATGCGGCTGATTGGAACCCTGGTGGGCGCGACGATTCTGATAACGCTGGCCAGCCTCTGGATGGGGCAGCAGGCTTACTCCTGGTTTCCGCCGGAAGCCTCGGCTGAGTCGAAGCTAATCGACGATCTGTTTAGCTTCCTGACGGCGCTGGGCACGTTTATTTTTCTGGGCGTGACCGGAATGCTGGCCTACTCGGTGCTGTTTTATCGCGCCGGACGCTACGACTACAGCGACGGGCCGCCGATTGAAGGCAATGTCACGCTGGAGATTGTCTGGACGGCGATTCCGCTGGCGCTGGTGATTTGGATTGCTGCCTACAGCTATCAGGTCTATGAGCAGATGGACGTGCGCGGGCCAATGGAGCTGGTGCATCTGCATATGCCGGAGACGATGGAAGCGGCCTATGCGGAGCCGATGGAGATGGCCAGTCTGCCCAGCGCCAAAATTGCCGTACAGGCCAAGCAGTGGGCTTGGATCTTTCACTATCCCAGTGAAAACGGCGAGGATATTACCAGCACCGAGCTGCATTTGCCAGTTGACCACCGGATCAAGCTGGCGCTGACTTCAGATGACGTGCTGCACGGCTTTTATGTGCCTGCCTTCCGGCTGAAGCAAGATATCATCCCCAACAAAACCATCGACTTTGAGTTCACCCCCACCCGAATTGGCACCTATCGGCTGCGCGACTCGCAGTACAGCGGCACCTACTTTGCGGCGATGCAGGCCGATGTCGTGGTCGAGTCGCCCGCCGACTACCAGAGCTGGCTGGCTGACGCAGCAGGTCGCGTCCCCAGCCCTGCCTACAATCGCGCCTCGTCTGAATATAACCGTGCCGCCGAGCAGACTGTGGTGCGCGGCTGGGAAACCGTGCCGCCTGCATCACCGCCGGTGGTCAACTACGCGCCCAAGCAGGCTCCTGCAAGTCCGCCCGCTTAATTTCTTTACTAATCCCTTCATCAACCTTCCTCATGGCGAATATTTCAGTCGAAGAACTCAGCGGCAACCGCGCCCAGCCCTATCCCGGCGCACCCGACAACTGGAAGCGCTTTTTCACCTTCAGCACTGACCATAAAGTGATCGGCATTCAGTACATCGTCACCTCGTTTGTCTTTTTTCTGATCGGCGGCTTGTTCGCCATGATCATTCGCGGCGAGCTGATCACCCCAGAAGCCAACCTGGTAGACCGCACCATCTACAACGCCATGTTCACGATGCATGGCTCAGTAATGCTGTTTCTCTGGTCGTTTCCGGTGCTGGTGGGCTTGGCCAACTATCTGGTGCCGCTCATGATTGGCGCGCGCGACATGGCCTTTCCGCGCTTAAATGCCGCCGCTTTCTGGATGGTGCCAGTGGTGGGCCTGCTGATGATGAGCAGCTTTTTTGTGCCCGGTGGCCCCTCGCAGTCTGGCTGGTGGGCCTATCCGCCGGTGAGCTTGCAGAATCCAACCGGGAATTTGATCAACGGGCAGGTGCTCTGGCTGCTGGCGGTGGCGATTTCTGGCGTCTCGTCAATTATGGGCGCGGTGAATTTTGTCACCACTATCTTTAAGATGCGCGCTCCCGGCATGACGTTTTTCAGAATGCCAGCGTTTGTTTGGACGGTGCTGGCGGCGCAGCTAATTCAGCTATTTGGCTTACCTGCGCTGACTGCTGGCGCGGTGATGCTGCTGCTAGATATCGTCGCAGGAACCAGCTTTTTCCGTCCCGAAAATGGCGGCAACCCAATTCTCTACCAGCATTTCTTCTGGTTCTACTCGCATCCGGCGGTCTATGTGCTGGCACTGCCCGTGTTTGGCATTTTCTCAGAGATTTTTCCGGTCTATGCTCGCAAGCCGCTGTTTGGCTATCGGGTGGTGGCGGTGTCGTCGCTGATTATTACTGGACTCAGCGCCATTGTCTGGGTGCATCATATGTATGCTAGTGGCACTCCGGGCTGGATGCGGATGCTGTTCATGTTTACCACCATGAGCATTTCTGTGCCGACGGGCATCAAGATTTTTGCCTGGACAGCGACGGTATTTCGCGGCAAGCTGCGGCTGGATACGCCGATGCTGTTTGCGCTTGCGGGGGTGGTCAACTTTGTATTTGCTGGCATCACCGGAATTATGCTGGGTTCTGTGCCCGTTGATATTCACGTCAACAACACCTATTTTGTAGTGGGGCATTTTCACTATGTGGTTTATGGGACAGTGGTGTTTGGCATCTATGCGGCGCTTTACCACTGGTTCCCCAAAATGACCGGGCGGATGTATTACGAAGGCTTGGGTAAGGTGCATTTCTGGCTGACCTGGCTGGGCACAACGCTTAACTTCTTGCCGATGCATCCGGTGGGCTTGATGGGAATGCCGCGACGAGTGGCGTCCTATGATCCAGAGTTTGCCTTCTGGAACGTGCTGGCCAGTCTGGGCGGATTTTTGCTCGGGCTTTCGACGCTGCCGTTTATTTTAAATATGGTTAGCTCCTGGATTCAGGGCGAGAAGGCAGGCAATAATCCCTGGCGGGCAATTGGGCTGGAATGGCTGATTTCTTCGCCGCCGCCGGTCGAAAACTTTGAGCAGCTGCCGATTGTGATTGCCGAACCCTACGGCTATGGCAAAGATGAGCCGCTGGTTTCAAATTTGGCTGAGCTGTCGGAATCGCCGGGATAGCTCCTTCAAACCTATTCTATTTACCCTAAAAGCCCCATGACTTCAGAAGCTTCAATCGCCAACCAAGTTGAGTCCAGCATTGTTGAGGAACATAATGAGGAAGCCAACAGTAAATTTGGCTTCTGGGTGTTCCTGCTCTCCGAGAGCGTGATTTTTCTCAGCTTTTTTGCTGGCTACATCGTCTACAAAACTAGCTCTACCGACTGGCTGCCACCCGGCGTAGAAGGACTCGACACCCATGACCCGGCGATTAACACCGTCGTGCTGATTTCCAGCAGTTTTGTAATCTACGTGGCCGAGCGGTTTCTGCATGACAAAAAGCTCTGGGGCTTTCGGGTTTTCTTATTGACCACCCTGCTGATGGGCAGCTATTTTCTCTATGGCCAAGCCGTCGAATGGCAGGGGCTAGAGTTTGGCCTCACCTCCGGGCTATATGGCGCGACGTTTTATTTACTCACTGGCTTTCACGGCCTGCATGTGCTGACGGGCGTGCTGCTGCAAACAATTATGTTCTTCCGCTCGTTTATTCCTGGCAACTATGACAAGAGCAGCTTTGGCATAGATGCGACTTCGCTGTTCTGGCATTTCGTAGATGTCATCTGGATTATTCTGTACGGCTTAATTTACGTTTGGCAGTAAGCTTTCTTATCCCTCGCTCATTTCCAGGAGAATTACATGATTATTGACGATCAGACCTATGACGTAATCATTATTGGCACGGGCGCAGGCGGCGGCACGCTGGCTCTCAAGCTGGCGGCAACGGGCAAAAAAATTCTGGTGCTGGAGCGCGGCGAGTTTCTAGAAAAAGAAAGCTCGGAGCTAGCAGATATCGAGGTCTTTAAAAAAGAGCTGTATCGCGTGCCCGAACAGTGGTTTGACAAAAACGGCGAAACTTTCTACCCTCAAACCAGCTACTCGGTCGGCGGCAATACCAAAATCTACAGCGGCGCACTGATGCGAATGCGGGAGCGCGACTTTGAAGCAGTGCAGCATCAAAAAGGCATCTCGCCCGAATGGCCGCTGAAATACGCCGACTTTGAACCCTACTACAGCGAAGCCGAACAGCTCTATCAGGTGCATGGCAAAGCGGGCGACGACCCGACCGAGCCGCCCCGCAGCGCCGACTATCCGTTTGGGCCAGTTGAGCATGAGCCGCATGTGGCTGAAATCTGCACGGCGCTGAGTGAGCAGGGGCTGCATCCGGCCTATCTGCCGATTGGCTTGGGCGACGAGGGGCGCACCGACGCAGAAGATACAGGCATTTCCCCGGCGATTAAAGCCTACGAGAACGTGACGCTGAAGACCTCGGCTAAAGTGGTGGGTCTGATTACAAATCCTTCGGGGCTGGCGGTGAAGGCAGTACAGGCGGAAATTGGCGACCAGTGCTTTTTATTTTTGGGCCATATGATCGTGCTGGCCTGTGGTGCAATTAACTCGGCGGCCTTGCTGCTGCGCTCCTGCAACGAGAAATGGCCGGATGGTATTGCCAATCGCGCTGGGCTGGTAGGGCGCAACCTGATGAAACAGTCAATGACGGTGCTGATGCAGCAGAGCACTTCGGCTAATTCTGGTCTGTTTCAGCGCTCGGTTTCGATCAATGACTTTTACTGGGGCGATCCAGATTTTCCGTTCCCGATGGGCAATGTCCAAAACTCTGGCGGCATTTTGCAGGACGTAATTTTCTCGGAAGCGCCGCCGATTTTCTCGGTTTTAACCAAAGTGATGCCGGGGTTTAGCCTGCGGCAGCTCGCCACCCGCTCAATGGGTTGGTGGCTGCAAACCGAAGATCTGCCGATGCCCGAAAACCGGGTGCGCTTCGAGAAAGATAAAATCTACCTTGACTATGAGCTAAACAACATCGAAGCCCATGACCGCTTGCTCTATCGCTGGCAAGAAGCCCTGAAGCAGGTGGATCGGAGCGCCAAGCAGTCAATTTTTGCTAAGAATATTCACCCGCATGGCAGTACGCCGATTCAGGTGGTGGCACATCAGTCTGGCACCTGTCGGTTTGGCTCAGACCCAGATACCTCGGTACTCAACCTCAACTGCCGCACGCATGATATTGACAATCTGTATGTGGTAGACAGCAGCTTCTTCCCGTCGAGTTCTAGCACCAGTCCGGCTCTAACGGTGATTGCCAACGCGCTGCGAGTCGCAGATCATCTGATTGAGCGATTGGGATAGGCGGTGAATCAGCGCCAGAATTTTGGTTCTGGCGCTGTTAGATGAGGCTACCTGAGCAAAACGCTCATGAATTTGCCGGGAGCGAAGGGAACCGGAACCAGCGGCGAAAACTGGCGACGGTCTGTGATCATCTCCTTGACGTACATTTCGCTGATGATGTGGTTGACCTGCTCTCTGGTGCCGACAATCCACACCTGCGCCTGATTGCCAAGCGATTCGCTCAGCAGTTCGTTGAACTCTGAAGACATGATATTTTCCTCGTATTTTTAGGTTTTTTGAGCGGAAG
>CASBQH010000477.1 GCA_949127695.1 Synechococcales cyanobacterium PMM_0073 | reverse complement strand
GGGCGATCTAGCCGCCGAACTCAGCTTTTACAAAAATATCGCGGACTATCCCTGCCAGCTCTGGTCAAAAGCTGAGCTGGCCGAGCATAGTTTTTCCAGCCCCGAAGCGGTGGGCGCACTGCATCTGGGCGTTGGGTTTGGCCTCAACCCGCTCAAATACAGCACTGGGTTAGCAGCAGCCGCGATCCGGCGCGGCGTCAAAATCTATG
Source organism: Synechococcales cyanobacterium PMM_0073 (assembly GCA_949127695.1). Taxonomy (GTDB): domain Bacteria; phylum Cyanobacteriota; class Cyanobacteriia; order Elainellales; family Elainellaceae; genus Elainella. Next base: position 7,422 of record CASBQH010000477.1, on the reverse strand, counting down.
CCCATAGCCCTGTCGAAACCTGGGAGCAACAAGACGGCTGGCACTGGCTGCGGAGCCACGGCAGCAGCCTCAAAGCCAAAACGGTGGTGATTGCCACCAACGGCTATAGCGAAGGCTTGCCGCCTCAGTTGGCTCCCAGGCTAGAACCCTCTCTGCTGCCCGTGCTGTCACAGATCATCACCACACGCCCGCTGACGCCTGCCGAACTCACCGCCCAAAATTGGCAGACCGAAACGCCGATTTTTGACACGCATCAGCCGCTGTTTTACTATCGCTTGCTCAAAGACGGACGGTTTTTGTTCGGCAGTCGGGGCGATACGGTGGGCAGCCTCGCGGCAAAGCAGGATCATCAGCAGTGGATGCAGCGGCGGCTGGGCGAGCTGTTTCCGGCCTGGAAGGAAGTTGAAATTACCCACGGCTGGAATGGGCTGGTGGCGATTTCGGCCAATCTGACGCCGCAGATTGGTCAGCTAGCGGCGAATTGCTTTTACGGACTGGCCTATCAGGGCAGCGGGGTAGCCACCGCCACCTGGACAGGAAAAACCTTGGCAGATTGGATCACGGGCAAGCTAGAACTTGAGGCCATTAGCCCGGTGTTTCGACAGATGCCGAAGTCATTTCCATTTGCGCCCTGGCGACTGTGGCTGCTGCGCGGCGCGATCCAAGCCTATGCCGTCCAAGACTGGCTGAAATGCCAGAGATGAGCTGGAGATGAAGATTTAATCAATCTTGGGTATGCCCCTTGCCAGAAGCGGGGAAGACCAGTGAATATATAGCTGAAGCGGGCTGAATCTACCAGAGCAGATCGATCTCCTAGCCTCATCTACCGCAATCACCAGGGTTTTCACTTTTCACAATTTATACCTGAGCTGTTAAAGCTAAAGTCGCTCTGCCATTTTACGGGCTGAGTCTAGCGTTGAGCGCGAGCGGTAATTCGGGCGCAATTTCTGTTGGTTCACTTTACCCTGCAACAACTTGAAACAGATCGAGTTTCTGAAGAATCTGGAGCAGCTGCAATTCACAGGGCAATGGGTGCAGGCGGTGGCCGGAGGGCGAATCACGCTCTATCTGGCGCAAGGCCGGATCATCTATGCCACAGGCGGTCTGCATCCCATTAGACGCTGGCGACGCCACCTGCTCACCTATTGCCCATGCCTGCCCACCTATCGCTTGGCTTGGCAAATTGATCTGGCTAAAGTGGCCGATACCGATCTGAGCATCGGCTGGGAATATGCCTTGCTAAAGCTCTGGGTAACACAGCAGCGTATTACCCAGGCACAGGCTAAGCAGTTGATTCAAGCAACCGTTGTCGAGCTGCTGTTTGATTTAGCCCAGGCTCCACCACAAGGCGCAGAGCAGATTACAGGACAGCTTCAGCGCGCTCAGCGTCAGCCGCTGTTGTTTGAGCCGATGCCGCTAGAGGTGATGCTGGGGCAAGCCATATCGCTACAGCAGCAGTGGCAGCAGGTAGGGCTGGGCTGCTATCCTGACCAAGCTCCTGTCATTCAACAGCCAGAGCCATTTCGGCAGTGGACGGCAGCGCATGGGCATCAGGCTTTAGTCCGGTTGGTCAACGGTCAGCGGACGCTGCGAGATCTGGCCACCGATTGGCGGCATGATCTGATTGAGACAGCCCAACTGATTCTCCACTGCGTTCAGCTAGGCTTCCTAGAGCTGACCTCCACTGAAGATCTGCCGGGTCTAGTATTTCGTCGCACGCCGTCGCCAGATGCGCCGCTTCAAACCGCTGAGGACTTACCCCAGCCAACATTTCGCCGTCTGCCATCCCAGGCTGCGCCAAGTCAAACCCCCGAAGCGCCGCCTAAAGCCCTGATCGCCTGCATTGACGACAGCCTGATGGTTCGCAAAATGATGGAAGAACTGCTGACCTCTGCAAGCTACCAGTTTTTGGGCATTGAAGATCCGCTGCGGGTAATTGGGCTGCTGCTGGCGCGTAAGCCGGAGTTTATCTTTCTCGATCTGATCATGCCCCATGTCAACGGCTACGAGCTTTGCGAAAAACTCCGCAAGCTCTCCTGCTTTCGCCATACGCCGATTGTGATTTTGACAGGCAACGACGGCTATGCCAACCGACTGCGCTCTAATTTTGCTGGAGCCACCGCTTTTCTGGCTAAGCCCTTAAATGCAGAGGCAGTGCTCAGCATGATCGACCAGCATTTGCAGATTCAGCAGCCCCCAGCCAGTCCAGTTCCACAGCGTAGTTTGATTTAGATTTTATAGTTCAGTGAATAGCAGAGGTAAACAGCATGAGTACAGCCTTGGTTGTCGAAGATTCCATGACCGATATGCAAATTTTAATGGGCTGTTTACAGCAGGGTGGCATTACAGTGCTGTCGGCTCAGACGGGCGAAGAAGCTTTTACGGCAGTGGCACGTCAGCGACCCGATGTGATTGTTTTGGACGTAGTGTTACCGGGCTGTAGCGGCTTTGAAGTCTGCCGCGAGCTGAAAGCAAATGACGAAACCTGCGATATCCCGATCGTGATCTGCTCGACTAAAGGGGGCGAAATGGATAAGTTTTGGGGCATGAAGCAGGGCGCAGATGCCTATCTGACCAAGCCGATTGATCAAGAGGAATTTGTGCGGACGGTCAAGAATTTGATCAAGCGCTAGTTGATTTGTTTAGCCTAAGCGATTGTACAACTCATGGCCAATTTTTTTAACAACGCCGATGCGGTGGGCGAGTTTGGCCCTATGCTGACGGCAGCCCGCGACCCCAGCGAGCAGTTCTTGCGGCTGCGGCTGAGCGCCCAGATAGCAGCGCTCTTGCCGATGCAGCAGCTTACCGAGGTTTTGACGGTTTCAGAAACCCAAATTATGCCAATTCCGCATTTGCCTGCCTGGGCAATGGGCGTGCATAACTGGCGCGGCGAGATCCTCTGGATGGTGGACTTGGGGCATCTCTGCGGGCTGTCTCCCTGGTATGAGGCCGCACGCGCTCAGCACGCAGCCGTCGTGCTCAATTTGCCTGAGCAACCTGATATCAACCAGAGGCTGGGGCTAGTGGTTCAGCAAATTGAAGAGATTGAGTCCTGTACGCTCCAGAATATTCAACCTTGGCCACCCGCCACAGCGCCCGCTCAGCTCAAGCCATTCACCGCCGGGTACTGGCAGAAATCAGCGCAAGAAAGCTTGCCTGTCCTAGATGGTGCGGCAATTTTTCAGCAGGTATCTCTGGCTTAAATTCTCCAGTTTCGCTCCAGTTTCGCTCCAGTTCTGCTCACGCTCCTGTTGAAGACAAGGCTATATCATGACGCAAATTCCTTCTGAATCCAGTCGCAATTCCCATCGCTTTTTACCGTCTGCCGAGATTGAGGTAGAGGCTGCCCCAATAGAGCAGACCGACTGGAACAGCCCGCCGCTAGAGCCGGTGATGCTCCAGTCAGCCTCCCAGTCGCCCCAGATGCGGGTGCGGCTGAGAAACTCAATTGGGTTTAAGCTATTGCTGTATGTTTTGGGCGGCGCTTTATTGAGCATCGGCGGCACAGCCTACTTTGCTTACCAAACTTTGGTGAGTCAAGCTGCCACCAAAATCCAAAGCCAGCTAGATGTGAAGGCCAAACTCGTCGAAGCTGAGCTGGCCAGGTCTGAACAGGCGATGATTGGGCTAGCCAGCTCAGTCCACAGCTTAAATCGGCAAGCCACCAGCGATCCCGAAATTTACAAAAGCCTCGCGCTTGACTTCTTCAAGACTCGACCATTTGGGGCGATGGGGGTGGGTTTTGGTCAGACGCCCAGCAAGCTAGTGACGGCTCGCAAGTGGTTTTATCCCTATTATTATCTGGATCAGGCTGGGCCAGATCAAATTGGTCAACTGCTGCCTGCACCCAATCAAGATACGCGCTATGCAGAACTCTGGGCAGAGGATAAATATCCGGAGAAAAGCTACTATACAACGCTGGTGAATTCCAGAAAAGCTCAGTGGTATGAGCCTTACCAGTGGTATGGCATCACGATCACGACCTACGCGCAGCCGATTTTTAACGATCAGTATGAGCTATTGGGGCTGGCAACGCTAGATGTGAGCGTGACTGCCATTGGAGATCAAATTAAAGACTCTGTCATTAACGGCCAAGGTGATTTTGCTGTACTCAGCGGCCAAGGCAATCTGTTGGCCTATCCGATTGATCCCCAAAAAGCCAAAGATCTGGCGAGCTACGCAGATATTCCGCAGCTCAAGTCAGTTTGGGAAAAAGTGGGGCAGGAGGATGCGGGCTTGCTGAACTTGGGCGGCACTTTTTGGGCTTACCAGCGCGTCAAGGGCACGGATTGGATGATGCTGGCGATTGTACCAGAATCAGTGGTAACGCAGCCCGTACTGATGCTGACGCTGGGCAGCGCTTTGGCCGCTAGTGGCATCCTCGCCCTGGTTGTCTTTGCCTTTGTGCGGCGGCTGAATCAACGCTTACAGCCGCTGCTAGATGAATGCAGCCGTCTGGCCGCAGCAGATACTGAGCGAGCCGCGAGGTTAGGCTTGGCGCTGAATCTGCTGCCAGAGTCTGCTGACTTAAACCTGCAAAAAGCTGACGAACTCGAAATTGTCGAACAGTCGTTTCGGCAAGTTACCGCACAGCTGCGCGGCTCGTTTGAGGCGCTGGAAACCACCAACCGCGACCTCGAACAGCGGGTTGATCAGCGCACGCTTGAACTCAACCAAGCCAAAGAAGCCTCTGAAGCCGATCGACAAATTCTCCAGCGGCGGGCGCTAGAGCTGCTGCGGGAAGTAGACCCCATTAGCAAAGGCGACCTGACGATTCGCGCCAAGGTAACGCCTGATGAAATTGGCACGCTGGCTGACTCCTATAACGCCACTGTCTCTAGCCTGCGTAAAATCGTCATACAGGTGCAGGATACCGCAGCTCAGGTGACAGAGACTACCACAGGCAACGCAGGCTATATTCAGTCGCTTTCAACAGAAGCCACTCAGCAGGCCGCCGAAATTGCCGTCGCGCTGAATCGAATTGAGCAGATGACGCAGACGGTGCGGCTGGTGGCCACGAACGCTGAGCAAGCTGAGATAATTGTGCAGCAGGCGGCTCAGACGGTACAGGCAGGAGATTTGGCGATGAACCGAACTGTAGATGGCATCCAGGCAATTCGCTCTACGGTGTCAGAGACGGCCAAGAAGGTGAAGCATCTGGGCGAATCATCGCAAAAAATCTCGACGGTGGTAGAGCTGATCAGCGCCTTTGCCTCCCAGACCAACATGCTGGCCTTAAACGCTTCAATTGAGGCATCGCGGGCGGGCGAGTCGGGTCGCGGCTTCGCGATTGTGGCCAGCGAAGTGCGGGCATTAGCGCAGCGCTCAGCCGAAGCCACTGAAGAAATTCGCAAGCTGGTCTCCAGCATTCAGGCTGAAACCAACGAAGTGGTGGTAGCAATGGAGTCGGGCACTGAACAGGTGGTGATTGGGACGCAGCTGGTGGATGAAACCCGCCAAAGCCTCAACAAGATTACGACAGCCAGCGACAAGATTAGCCAACTGGTGGCCGCAATTGCCCAAGCGACAGTGGTGCAGTCTGAAGCTGCCGAAACCGTCTCGCAGACCATGCAAGATGTCGCCACGACTGCCAACAAGACCTCAGCCGAAGCCAGTCAGGTGGCTGTTTCGTTTGGCCAGCTGCAAACCGTCGCCCAAACGCTCCAGGCCAGCGTCGGTCGGTTCAAAGTGAAGTAAGTGAAGTGGCCACGACTGCTAACCTTAATAACCTAGAGAAATCATCAATGTATGACTTAACCCGATTTGGCGACGAGGAGATGTATAGCTGCGCTCTTACCTTACGCAATTTAGATAAGGGAGCGCAGAATATTGAAGATGTGGCAAAGCGCATGGTGCGCTACCTCTACGAGAACCTGCTTGATCCACAGACCGGAGATTCGGCCTGTGCGCTGGTGCGATTTTTTATGACCTGCCCGTTTATGGAGCTGAGCGAGGATCTGCGGCTGGCGGCTCGCAATCTGGTGGGCGGGCGCAGCGTTGGCTCTAACACCAAATGTTTGACCCTGATGGCCACCGCTGGCGATCAGCCGCAGTGGAACGCCAGACAGCTCTCCACCGGACATCAGGCGATTCCGCTGCTCGACGAAAACTTTGTCAGCCGCGCCCCCATGATTTCTCAGCTGATTCACCAGTTTGGCCTCGATATCAGCACCGTGCTGGAACCCGATCCCGATATTCTGGTGGATTTGGAGCAAACCACCTTCAACGTGTTTCATATCCCTGAAGCGCTGGGCAGCGTCCATATCCCGGCTCAGGCTGAGTTTGTTGAGCCTTACCAAATCAAGTCTGTGCTGGGGTTTGGCGGCATGTTGCCCTCTGGAAACCTGTTCGCGATTATTTTGTTTACCAAAACGCCAATCTCGCCAGAAGTCGCCGATCTGTTTAAGTGGATCTCGGCCTATGCGCGGATCTCAGTCGCAGCGCTAGATAAACGCGCTGTCTTTACAGGTTGAAGAGTGCATATCTTGACAGCCGCCCCCTTGCTTGCTTGCCGCAGGCGCTACACCCAATTCTGGGGGCTTTGAAAAACGGCTCGAAAGCCCCCTTTCTTGAATGCCCGTAGGGCTATGAATTGGGGGTTGGGGGCACAGATCAAATCTAAAAAAATTAATATTTCTGTTCCCTATCCTTATCTGCAATCATTAGCATGGCGATTCATCCTGATATTCGCGACCAAGCCTATCGATTTTTTGTCGAAGAGGCGACTGGACTGCTGCAATCGATCGAGTCGGGCTTGCTGAGGCTGAACCAAGAGCGCAGCACGGCCAAAATTCATAGCTTAATGCGGGCGGCGCATTCGCTGAAGGGCGGCGCAGCGGGCGTGGGGCTGGAGGCAATTGCCACGCTGTCCCATCGGCTAGAAAACATTTTCAAGGCGCTCTATGATGAAACGCTGGCCACTGATCCTATGCTGGAGAGCTGGCTGCTGCAAGCCTATGACTGTCTGCGGCTGCCGCTGAGCGAGCAGATTGCCACAGGCTCATTTGACGCTGAGCAGGCGTTGACAGCCGCTGAGCCCATTTTTAGCCAGATTGAAGCCTACTGTGGCGAGGCGCTGACGCAGGCTGAGAGCTATATGCCCAGCTCAGATGAAATGGGCACCGATCTGGTGGCTTCAATTTTTGAGCTTGATGTGGGGCAGGGGCTAGAGCAACTTGCGGCTGCCATTGTTCAGCCTGAGCGCGATCTGCTGGGCGAGCTACAGCTGCAAGCTGAGGTCTTTGCTGGATTTGCCGAATTGCTCAATTTGCCCAACTTTGGGGCAATTGCTGAGGCGGTACAGCAATCGGTGGCGCTGCATCCAGAGCAGGCTGTGGAAATTGCCCAGCTGTCGCTCAGCGAATTTGAGCAAAGCCGAGCCGCACCGCCCTGCCGATCGCCCGCCAAAACTGCGGCTCGGCT
>CASBQH010000476.1 GCA_949127695.1 Synechococcales cyanobacterium PMM_0073 | reverse complement strand
GGTAACGGTGGTGATGGGAGATTCTCATCACCACTTTTCTAAAATATTTTAGGGATACATGCATGAAATATCCAGCTATCCAGCAGCATAGTGAAGAAGACTGCGGCGCGGCCTGCATTGCCACTATCGCTAAATATTACGGACATACTTTCGCCATTAGTCGTGTCCGAGAAGCCGTGGGTACCGTCTCACATGGCACATCACTGCTGGGTTTGAGCCGAGGATCAGAGCTGCTAGGCTTCAACGTGCGGCATGTCAAAGCCAACCCAGAGATGCTCGACCGCCTGCAAGACGTACCTCTGCCCGCCGTGATTCACTGGAAAGGCTGTCACTGGGTCGTGCTCTACGGCAAGCGCGGCAAGAAATTTATCGTTGCAGATCCCAGTTTGGGGCTGCGCTATTTAACCCGACAGGAGCTTTTGGCAGGCTGGAATAACGGCATTATGCTGCTGCTGCAACCCGATGTGAGCCGCTTTAACCAACTGCCTGAAGATCAGATCGGCGGCTTTGGCCGATTCTTGCAGCGCGTCCTGCCCTACCGCTGGATTCTAGCTCAGGCAATTCTGCTGAATATTGCAATCGGGCTAATGTCATTAGTCTCGCCTTTAATGATGCAGCTGCTCACCGACGACGTGCTAGTGCGGGGCGATACGCAGCTTTTGGGCGTGGTAGCAATTGGCGTGATTGTGATGACGCTCGTGCAAAGCGCGATTGGCTTAATTCAGGCGCATCTAATTGGCTACTTTGGCCAGCGCTTGCAGTTCGGCCTAATTATGGAATATGGGCGCAAGCTGTTTCACCTGCCGCTCAGCTACTTTGAAGGGCGACGCAGCGGTGAAGTGGTGAGCCGGATTGGCGATGTAGACGCGATTCATGCGCTGGTGTCGCAAATTGTGCTGGGGCTGCCAAGCCAGTTTTTTATTGCGCTGGTGTCGCTGGGCTTCATGCTGTTTTACAGCCGAATGCTGACATTGGCTTCGCTGGCGGTTTTTCTATTTATCACAGGCATCAACCTGCTGTTTGTGCCAATGCTGCGCCAGAAAACCCGCAGCCTGATTATGCTGGGCACCGAAAATCAAGGCTTTTTAGTCGAAACCTTTCGCGGCATCCAGATTCTGAAAACCAGTCAGGCAACGCCCCAAGCATGGCAAGAATATCAGACTAACTTTGGCCGTTTGGCTCATCTCGGCTGGGGAATGATGAAGCTAGAGCTTTACAGCGGCACAATTACCGGCATTCTGTCCAGCTTTACCAGCGTGATGCTGCTCTGGTTGGGCAGTTATCTGGTGATTAACCGGAGCCTCAGTATTGGTCAGCTCTTGGCCTACAGCGGCTTAAGCAGCAATTTCTTTGGATTCCTCTCTGCTGTAATTGGCTTAATCAACGAATTTATTACCGCTCAAATTGTGATCCAGCGGCTGAATGAAGTGATTGATGCCACACCCGAAGATCAGCAGGATTTCAAAAAGCCCTGGGCTGAAATTTCGGCAACCGCAGATATTCTTTGCACTGACCTCCAGTTTCACCATTCTGGGCGAGTCGATCTGCTGGAGCAGTTTTCGCTGAAAATTCCAGGTGGCTGCTCAACTGCATTAATTGGCAAGTCAGGCTGCGGTAAAAGCACAGTTGTTAAACTCCTAGCCGGACTCTATTCACTCCAGTTTGGCAATATTCGCTATGGCATTTATAATCAGCAAGATATTGCGCTCGACTGCCTGCGCCAGCAGGTGGTGCTGGTGCCCCAAGAGCCGCATTTCTGGAGTCGTTCCATCATCGATAATTTCCGCTTCAGCGACCCGCAGGTTTCGTTTGAGCAAATTGTCAGAGCCTGCAAAATTGTCGGTGCAGACGAATTTATCAGCCAGCTTCCCGATAAATACCAGACCGTCTTGGGTGAGTTTGGCGCTAACCTCTCAGGCGGACAGCGGCAGCGCCTCGCCATTGCCAGAGCCATTCTTAGCAATCCACCCGTGCTAATCCTGGATGAATCAACCGGCGCACTTGATCCGGTGAGCGAAACAGCAGTGCTAGACCGACTGCTGAGCCACCGCCAAGGCAAGACCACAATTCTAATTAGCCACCGCCCCAGCGTGGTTCAACGCATGGATTGGGTGGTGATGCTGGAGCAAGGTCAGGTCAAAACTCAAGGCAGCCCAGCCCAGCTTTGCCAGCAGTCTGGCAGTCACCTCAACTTTCTCAACTGCGCTGACAAATCAGTTCAGGCTGCAACTCCCCATCCCAGCTTAAATGGAGCGACTCATGCTTAGCGATTCCAACAATTCTTACGACCTGCCCACGCTTCAAACCGAAGATTTCCTGCCGCCGTTGGGGCAGTGGGTAAAATTTGGTGGACTGTTGATCCTGGGCACTGTCGCCGCAGCCGTGGCTGTTTCTGCGGTTGCCCCCTACCACGTCATTGTCAAAGCGCCTGCCGTCATCCGCCCTGTAGGCGAACTGCGGTTAGTTCAGGCTGCGACTCCAGGCACCGTCACCCAAATTCAGGTGAGCGAAAACCAGACGGTGCGGCAGGGTGACGTGATTGCCAAAATTGACGACTCGCAGCTCCAGACCAAAGCTGCTCAATTGCAAAACAGCATCCGGCAGGCGCAGCTTCAGATTCTGCAATCGCAGGCACAAGTTCAGGCTGTGCAAAGCCAAATCACCGCTGAGGCCGATCGCCGCAGTCGGGCTGTTGCCTCCTCTGAAGCTGAACGGAGCCAGCGTCTGCGCGACTACCAAGATCAGCAGGTGATTTCCACCACAGACGTTGCCGCCGCTGGAGCCAGCCTGCGCGCCGCTCAATCTGCCCTCACCGCCGCCCAAGTCCGGCTCCAGCGCTATCGCCCGATCGCCGCCGCCGGTGCGCTCGACCTCGACCGACTCGAAGAAGCAGCGCTAGCTGCCCAGCAGCAGGTGCAGGAAGTGGCCGCTGCCCAAGCCAAGCTAGAGCAAGCCAAAGCGGCACTCAACCCTACCCAAGCCGCAATTACGGGCGCATCTGAGCGGATTGCCCAAGAGCGAGCCACGGGCGAGGCGACCCTGGCTTCACTCAACAAAGAGCGTCAGGCGTTAATTCAGCAGCAAATTCAGCTGCAAAATCAAATGGAGTTAGATCGCCAGGATCTCAGCCAGGTACAGCTTGATCTCAACAAAACAACCGTTACCGCGCCGGTTTCAGGCACTATTGCCAAACTAACGCTGCGTAATGCTGGGCAGACCGTTCAGCCCGGTCAAGAAATTGCCCAGATTGTGCCCAGCCAGACCCAGCTCACCATTAAAGCGTTTGTGCCAGCCCAAGATATCAGCAAAGTCAACGTTGGGCGCAAGGCTTTACTCCGAATTTCCGCCTGCCCCTATCCCGACTACGGGACGCTATCGGGCACCGTCAAGACCATAGCCCCCGATGCCACCACGCCGCAGTCTCGCTCCGAGGCTCCAGCGCTGCCCTACTATGAAGTGACGCTGGAGCCAGAACGCTCAGTGCTGAGTCAAGCCAATCGTCGCTGTCAGGTGCAGGTGGGCATGGAAGGGCAAATTGACATTATTTCTAGAGAGGATACAGTATTGCGATCGATGCTGAGAAAAGCCCGATTAATTTCAGATCTGTAGCGCTGGCAGGCAAAGTAGCAATGCAAAAAGTAGCGGTGTTTGGCAATGCTGGAGGCGGTAAATCAACGCTCAGCAGAAAATTATCAGAAGTCACTGGGTTACCACTGCACGTCTTGGATAAAGTCAAATACCGATCAGGGGGCATTGAGGTTCCAGCCGAAGACTACAAGCGCGCCCATCAGCAAATTTTAGAGACTGAGCGATGGATTATTGACGGGTTTGGTTGCCTAGAAACCCTCTGGCTACGCCTGGACGAGGCGGATAGTCTGATTTTTGTCGATCTACCGCTGCCTCTACATTTCTGGTGGGTCACAAAGCGATTCACCACAGGTTATTTTAATCCGCCAGCAGGTTGGCCTGAAAAGAGTCCAATCTTGAAGAGTTCGATGAACAGCTACCGTACAGTTTGGCGATGTCACAAATTTCTGACCCCAAAATACCGTGAATATATCAAGAATGCTCAAAGCACCAAAACTGTTTATCATATCCGCTCGACTGAGCAGATTTCGCAATTCCTTGAATTGATTGAAAATAAGAGCAACTTTTATTAGCCTTACCAATAGAAAAT
>CASBQH010000475.1 GCA_949127695.1 Synechococcales cyanobacterium PMM_0073 | reverse complement strand
GTAGCCCCGTCTGGCGCAGGTCGCGGTCTGGGCTGGAGCGCCACCACTGCTGCAAAATTGGCAGCGCCGCAGGCAAGCGCGATTCACCCAGCGCCAGTGCTGCCATCTCGGATATTTCCCGCTCTGGCTGCTGTAAGGCTTGGCTGACCAACGGCAGAGCAGGGGCTGGGGCTAGCTGGAGCAGCACAGAAAAACATTCGGCCAGCACTGCCGCCTGATCGCCCAACTGCACCTTCAACCGCAGCAGCGGCACCACCGCAGGGCTGGCGCTATAGCTACAGGCTCGAACTGCGCCAATGCGAGCCTCTAATTCAGCATCGGCCAGCAGATCGGCTAGCTCGCTCATAATCTCTGGGTAGTTGACCCGCACCAGGCCGAGTGCTGCCACTGCCCGCAGTCCGGCTGCTGTATCGACCGAGCCACCCCAGGCTGGTTCCAGCTGTCGATGCCGTATCCCGGTCAAAAACGGCTCTGGCTCTGGGTAGTCGAGCCGATAGAGCGCGTCAATAATCGCCTGCTTGCCCAGACAGTTGGGATCGGCGGCGACGGGAGTTTGCATCAGCCGCTCAAAGCTGTCTAGCAGCTCAGGGATCAGGCTGCGGAGGTCGGCATCTCGAATAATTCGGGCGGCTTGGGCAATTGCAATCGGCTGCTTGCTTGCCAAAGCTTCGCGTAGCCCTGCGGCGGCAGCTTCGGTTTGGGGCTCTGCGCGGATCTGGTTGAGGCTCGCCTGAAGCGCTGCAAGCTTGCGGGATTTTGGCATAGCATTCGGCATAGCAACTGTAGCTTGGGGGCGCGGCTTAAGAAGGCTTTAAAGCAAGGCTCACGTTTCAGGTAGCTTCATGCCGTAATGCGCGCTCAGTCCGGGCATCTGACGCTTGGGCAGTCGAACTTTGACGGTGGGGGGCAGCAGCTTATCTAAGAGTAAGCTGCCGTACAGCAGGCCAGCAGTCAGCAGCTTGAGGCCAGCAGTCAGCAGCCAGAGCACAGCAATGGTGAGCAGCATCAGCGGCTCTAACCAGAAACGAAGCGGCCAGTTGGCTGCCTCCCTGCTGAATGGGCTGAGCCGGTTGATCTAGTAGATCTAATTCTGTGAATTCTGGCGCTGTCTTGCCCATTGCCTTGCCCGCTGACTGAGACGGCACCGGCGCAACTGGCGCTGAACTCACCAGTTTGAGCCAGCGGCCATCTAGCGTGATGTAGCCCAGTTCGGCTGTATAGTCGAGGGCTGGAATGGGCGGGCGGAGTCGTAGGCTCTGAGCTTGTTCACTGCATTCATATTGCCCAACCACTTGCCCAACCACTTGCCCAACCACAGGGGCAATCGAGCCGTCGGTTGTTCCTGTCGCTTCATGCAGATGCAGCATCAGCTTGCGGCCACCTTGCTGGCGTAGCTCCAGCCGACGTGCCGCCGAGATTTTCCAGCTTGCTTGCAACTCCCCGGCAGCCTGAGACGTGAGGCGTAGCCAGTCTTGGAGTTCTGAACTTGGCTCAGACCCGTCTGGAGCAGGATCGGCAGCTTGCTGGACTGAATTGGCAGCTAGATTTGAGGCAGAGGCAGGCAGAGCTGCTGGACTACCGCCCAGTCCTAATCCCTTGGCCTCACGAGTGACCAGCCACCAGAGCGAGCCGCCCAGCATCGGGATGGCTAGACCCACAGGCCATAGAGGCCAAGCGGGTGCGGGCTGTGGCTCCGAGATGGCGATCTCTGTGTCAGGCTGCGGGATGGGGGATTCTACGTTGCCTGCTTCAGCGCCAGCTTTTAACACAGGTGATGATCCAGAAATCTCGGCCAGTGGCCTAACTGTCGTCAGTTTGGCGGTTAAATCGGCGGCCAGACTAGGCGTAGCGGGAATCGCAAACAGGATCAAGACAGCAACAATGGCTGGCGGAGGCTGAAATCTAGCGCGGCTCCGATCTTGATCAGGCGGCATGGCGGCAGACATAGAGAGGACTCCTGGAAGCTGAGATCTGGGATGGCTCACCTCTATTCTAATGACCTGCAAAGCATCTAAATCGCCTGCTAATTAGAAACAACCCTGCCCAGCAAAAACCTGCCCCCTCAACTTCACTTTTGAAAAATGAAATCGCAAGAGCAGGCGTACAGTTCTGACTTGGTTCTGTCTGATTAGGCTTCCTCGTCTCAAACTATAAAACGGAGTCCAGCGCTTGACATCCGCCATTTTTAAAGAATCTCAATTTGCGAATATTGCGCTAAAGCGCTGAGATATCTCGCGGACTTTCTGCCCAAAAACCCAATTTATAGCGCTTGACAAAATCCAATTTTAGTGGGCGCATCTCGATAATCGACGAGCCGCTTGACGCTGCCGGATGCTGTAGAGTTGGGGAGTGAGATTTCCGGCGATTTTGCTGAGGCACAGGATATGACGCGCAAAGCTGGCAAAGTCTACCTGGTGGGGGCAGGCACAGGCCGCATAGAGCATTTGACCCTGCAAGCGCATCGGCTGCTACAGCAGGCAGAGGTGCTGGTTTATGATGCGCTGGTGGGCGATGAGCTGCTTGCCTTGGTGCCAGATCACTGCGAGCAGATTCAGGTGGGCAAACGCGGTGGCCAGCCCAGCGCGGCTCAAGCAGAAATCAATCAGCTGTTGGTGGAGCAGGCAGAGCAGGGTAAGCAGGTCGTTCGGCTCAAGAGCGGCGACCCGTTTATTTTTGGCCGCTCAGCCGCTGAAATTCAGGCGCTCAGTCAGGCGGGCTGTGCGTTTGAGACAGTTCCGGGTCTCTCTTCTGCCCTAACTGCCCCTCTGCTTGCGGGGATTCCGCTCACCGATCCAGTGCTGAGCCGCTGCTTTGCGGTGGCTACTGCCCATGAGCCAGATGCACTCGACTGGGAGGCGCTCTCTCAGCTTGAGACGCTGGTGCTGCTGATGGGAGCCAAGCAGCTGCCTGAAATTATTGAACAGCTGCTGCGCCACGGACGCAAGCTGGAAACGCCAATGGCAATTATTCGCTGGGCTAGCCAACCCCAGCAGCAGATCTGGACTGGAAACTTGGGCAATATTTTGCGCCAGACCGCGCAGCAGCCGATCTCGCCAGCGGTGATTGTGATTGGCGAAGTCGTGCGGCTGATGCCTTACCTAAGCGGCAATTCCGCTGCACAATAGAGTCGTGCTGTTTTGTTTTTTGCTGCCTGTGATCTCTGCGCCCTTTCCCCCCACTATTCTGGTCACGCGCGCTGCCGGACAGTCGAGCCAGTTTACCCAGCTGTTGCAGCAGGCGGGTGCTGAGGTGCTGGAGCTGCCCGCCATCGAGATCACGCCGCCCTCTAGCTGGGCAGATCTTGATCAGGCGATTGCCCAGCTCGACCAGTTTGACTGGCTGATTCTCACCTCTACCAACGGCGTTGATGCTTTTTTTAAGCGACTGGCGACGCAACATCTGAGCGCAGAGGCACAGCAGGCAGCGTTGGCTCACCTGAAGATTGCGGTCGTGGGGCAGAAGACTGCTGCTTGCCTGGAGGCTCAGGGTTGCCCTGCTGACTTTGTGCCGCTCAGCTTTGTGGCCGATGCGCTGGTTGAGCATTTTCCAGTTGCGCCATCTGGGCTGAGGCTGCTGTTTCCCAGAGTGGAAACAGGTGGACGCGAGCTGTTAGTGCAGGCGATGGCCGCGAAAGGTGCGATTGTGACTGAAGTGGCGGCCTACCAGTCCAGATGCACAGCCAGGATGCCGCCAGAAGTCGCGATAGCACTACAGCAGCAGCGTATCCAGATGATTACCTTCGCGAGTTCTAAAACCGTTTCCTGCTTTGATCAGCTGCTGAAGTCTGAGGCGCTCTCGGTCGATTCTGGCTGCTGTTTGGCCTCAATTGGGCCGCAGACTTCGATCACCTGTCAAGCCTGCTTTGGTCGGGTTGATCTCGAAGCCGTAGACTATACCTTAGAAGGGCTGACGCAGGTGATTGTCGATTGGATGGATCGCCGGAATCACTGAGTATATATCTGGACTATGGCTAATTCTCTTAATTCGCTGCGTGTGATTGGCCTTACAGGCAACGTCGGTATGGGAAAAACGACGGTTTCTAACTATCTTGCTAAAGCCTATCAACTGCCGATTCTAGATGCCGATCTCTATGCGCGACAGGCGGTTGAACCGGGACAGCTACTGCCGCAGATTGTCGCCCGCTATGGGGCAAATATTCTAGGCGACGACGGCAGATTAAATCGGCAGCGGCTAGGAGAAATTCTGTTTGGTGATGCGGCAGAAAGAGCCTGGATTGAGCAACTCATTCATCCGGCAGTTCATTGCCAAATTGAGGCTGATCTACAGGCTCTGACTGCTGAAAAACAGCCGACTGCTGTGGTGGTGGTTCCGCTGCTGTTTGAGGCCAACATGCGCGATCTGGTGAGTGAAATTTGGGTGGTGCAGAGTTCGGCAGCGTTGCAGCTAGAGCGGCTTCGGCAGCGTGATCCGCAGCTGAGTCTGGCGCAAATTCAAGCTCGAATCAGCAGCCAGATGCCGATTGAGCAGAAGATTGCCCAGGCCGATTGGGTGCTGGACAATTCCGGCAGTCAACGAGATTTATTGAGCCAGATTGATCAAGCCTTGCAGTGGGTCAACAAGCCGCCAAGCTGAGATTTATCGCCTCAACCCAAAATTCGCATACTCAAATCTAGCCAGGTAGAGCGGGTGATCGGGGCGCTGCTGGAAATATAGTCTACGCCAGTCTCGGCAACGGCTCGAATGCTCTCTAGCGTAATGTTGCCTGATGCTTCTATTTTAATCCGTGAGTTTGCTGCTCGAATCATCTGAACGGCCTGCTGCATCTGCTCAAGCGGCATATTATCTAGCATAATAATATCTGCGCCTGATTTTAATGCTTCAGTTACCTGAATAATATTCTCAGTTTCGACCTCAACAGTCAGCGGATAAGGAATGCGCGCCCGGATCGTTTGAACAGCCTGGGTGATGCCGCCCGCTGCTGCAATATGATTATCTTTAATCATCACGCCATCATCTAAACCGAGCCGATGGTTCATAGCTCCGCCGACCTGGGTGGCATATTTTTCCAGGATTCGCAGCCCCGGCGTTGTTTTGCGCGTATCGACTAGCTGAGTTGGCAGATCGGCAATTTGCGCTGCGTATTGATGGGTGAGGCTGGCAATTCCGCTCAGCCGCATTGCCAAATTAAGCGCCACCCGTTCGCCTGTGAGCAGCGCATCTAGCCTGCCCTGAATTTTAGCAATCTGCTGGCCGCGCTCGCACCAGGCTCCTTCTGCTGCGGTAGCTTTCCACTGCACCGCTGGATCTAAGAGCGCAAACACCCGTGCGGCAATCGGCAGTCCGGCAATGATGCCTGCTTCTTTGGCCGTCCAGGTCGCCTGCCCCATCGGCGGGGTTTCGAGCCAGAGCGCCTGCGTCGTCCGATCACCCCGGCCAATATCTTCGAGCAGCCAATCTTGCAGCAGTCGGTCGAGCAAAATGAATGGGGGGAGAACGGCATTCATGAGATTGGCAGCAGGCTTGCTGAAAGCGCAACAGCTCTTATTATCCTTTAATTTTCTCAGGTAATTGTCTCAGGTTTAGCTGGCCGAGCCTGCTTGCTAGCGCGTTTTGGGGAGCAGAGGAGCTAGACGAACGGCCTGCCCTGAGGGGCGCTACGTGAACTCAGCTCTAGAGAAGCGGTAGGATAAAAGGCGAAGAGCCACTCAGCAATTCTGAACTAGCCATGGCTGAACCCCAGCAACCACCCCAGTCTGCTCCCCAATCTGCTCGGCGCGAGCGATTCAATATTTCGCAGCTGGCCATTCAGTATTCCTGGCTGACGCTGGGGTTTTGGATTGCCGTGACCGTCGCGGGGCTGCTGGCCTTTCGCTCGTTGAACTATGCGCTGTTCCCTGATATTACCTTCCCGGTGGTGGTGGTCAACGCAGCCGCGCCTCTAGCCAGCGCCGCAGAGACTGAAACAGAGCTAACTCTGCCGCTGGAGGCTAAGCTGCAAAGCCTGGAAGGGCTAAAACGCACCGATTCGCTCACCTATCCAGGCCGTTCGGTGGTCAGCCTGAATTTTGCGGTCGGTACTGACTTAGAAGAGGCTCGACAGGCCACTGAGGCCAGCTTACAAAATCTGGATTTGCCTGGAGCCGCGCCAGAAATTATTCCGATTAACCTGAACGAAGCTGCCGTAATCAGCTACGCCATTCAGAGTGAGACTGAGCCACTGAGCGAGATTAGCAGCATTACTCAAGCCCAGATTATTCCGGCGATTGCCAAGCTGCCAGAGGTGTTGAAGGTAACGCTGCTGGGTGAACCGCTCAAGGCACCGCCTGCTAAAGTGCCTGCTAAAGTGCCGCCCTCCAAAGTGCCCTCTTCTATTCCAGCAGCCCCGACAGTAGCTCCCACAATCGTCCGATTCAACGGCGCAGAAGCTGTGGCAATTCAGGTGGTGAAGCAGGGAGATGCCAACGCGCTGCAAGTGGTGCGGCAGGTGGAAGATACGGTGAGCCAATTGCGGCAGCAGTTCCCAGATTTAGAGATTAGCATTGCCGCCACGCAGGCTAACTATATTCGAGCGGCCACAGGCGAAACCATTCAGGCGCTGATCGAGGCCATTATTTTGTCGGTTGTGGTGATTTTTCCGTTCTTGCGAAACTGGCGCGCCACGCTCATTTCGGCTTTGGCAATTCCGCTGTCGCTGCTGGGCACTTTTATTGTGATGGCGATCTATGGCTTTAATCTGGAGACGCTGACGCTGCTGGCTTTAGCGCTAGCAATTGGCAATATTGTTGATGATGCAATTGTAGCGGTGGAAAATATTTCCCGCCATCTGGAAAAGGGCGAGCCACCCCGACAGGCCGCCATCATCGCCACCCAAGAAATTGGCCTGACCATCACCGCAGCCACGCTCACAGCCGTTGCGGTCTTTCTACCCGTTGGCTTAATGGGCGGCGTGCTGGGGCAGTTTTTTAAGCCGTTTGGCATCACCGTTGCGGCGGCCATGATCACCTCGCTGCTGGTGGCGCGGACGCTCTCGCCGCTGCTGGCGGCTTACTGGCTGAAGCCGTCCAAAGTCGCGAATCAGCCGCACTGGCTAGATCGAATTAATCACAGCTACCGCCGACTGCTGGACTGGTCGCTGCGGCATCGCGGCTGGGTGCTGGGCATTGCCTGCCTTAGCTTTGTGGCCGGACTGGCCTTAATTCCGCTCATTCCCAAAGGCTTTATTCCTAAACTTGATCGCGGTGAGTTTAATGTTGCATATACTGCTCCATTACCTCAGCTTTCGAGATCGGCTTCTAGCCCTCAAACTGCTGCCAATCAAACTGCTGCTAGTCAGACTATTGCTAAGCCGCCGCAGTTTAATCCGCTGGCAGAGTCGCTCAAAGTGGCCGAAACGCTGGATGATCACCTGCGTCAGTCACCCCAGGTAGAGAGTACCTTTACCGTTGTGGGCACAAAGCAGGGAGAGCCGAATAAAGGCTTAATCTACGTCAAGCTGAAAGCAAAGAGAACGGCCAATACGGCTACGGTTCAGGATGAGTTTCGGCAAACCCTGCCTACGCCAGCGGGCGTTACCACCAGCGTTGAAGATATTCAGTTTGTCGATACGGGCGGTGAGAAGCCAGTGCAGATCAAAATTGTGGGGGATGATTTGGCCGCGCTCGACCAGATGGCCAGCGCCCTGAAAGCAAAGCTCGAAGCAATCGCTGGCTTTG
This sequence comes from Synechococcales cyanobacterium PMM_0073, assembly GCA_949127695.1. Lineage (GTDB taxonomy): Bacteria > Cyanobacteriota > Cyanobacteriia > Elainellales > Elainellaceae > Elainella. The sequence continues at coordinate 3,567 of CASBQH010000475.1, read as the reverse complement.
AGGATGTGACGGCAACCGGTGAGCGCAACGCAGGCGGCAATATCCTAGAGATCAAGCGCTCTAACGGTCAGCGGCTGGCGGTGGTCAGCGCTAATTTGGGGCAGGGCTTGACGCTGGGGGAAGCCACAGATCGAGCGGTGGCCGAAGCTGAAGCGATTCTGCCTGCTGATTTGAAGCTGGATTTGGGCGGCGATTCGGCTAGAGCTGGTGAGGTCTTGGGTGGCTTTGGCGCAACGCTGGCGCTCTCGGTGCTCTGCATTCTGCTGGTGCTGCTCTGGCTGTTTAGGAGCTGGGTGGATACGCTGGTAATTTTTCTGTCGCTGCCGCTGGCGGTGGTGGGGGCAATGCTGGGTCTGTTAGTGACTCAGAGCGACTTTGGCATGATCTCGCTGATTGGGATTATCTTCTTGCTTGGCCTCACCAACAAAAACGCGATTTTGATTGTCGATTACATCAAGCAACAGCGACAGGCCGGACTGCCGCGCCGTGCGGCCATCCTGGAAGCCGTGCCCATTCGGCTCCGCCCAATTTTAATGACGACTGCTTCGACCATTCTGGGAATGCTGCCGATTGCGCTGGGCTTGGGGGCTGGGGCTGAGCTGCGCGCTCCCATGGCGGTGGCGATTATGGGCGGACTGGTGACGTCCACGTTGCTCAGTTTGCTGGTGGTGCCGGTGATCTACGATCTGCTGGACGAGTGGCGGCTGAGGTGGCGGAAACCGTGAGGCCGGAGATGGAGCGCTATAATCAGGCTTAAAGCAAGGCAGGTTGGGCTATGACAATTGCTTTTCAGAAGTTTACTGATTCGGACATTTTGCAGCGGCGGGATGCCACTTGGCAAGACTATTTGGCGCTGCGAGACAGCACAGATCCCCAGCTAAACTGGCGTAAAATTGCGTTTTATCAAGGATGGCTCTGGGCAGATATGGGAACTGAAGGACCGGGGCACGCTTCGTTTAGCGATTTAATGACAGCAATTTTCTTCATCTGGGCATCTATTTATCCTGAACCTGTACTGCAATCCTTTGGCCGCTGCCTGATTGATCTACCCGAAACTCATGCCTGTGCGCCAGATTTGGTGCTGTATCAGGGCGACAATATTCCTAGATGGCGACCCGGAGAGCCACGCCGCATTGAACTAACGCGGCATCGGTTGCCGGATCTGGTGGGCGAAATTGCCGATACTTCTCTTAGCCTGGATCTGGATGAGCAGAAGCAGCTCTACGCCAGCTTAGGCATTGCGGAATATTGGGTAATTGATGTTAAAGGGACGCGGCTGTTTGCCTTTGGCTTAACGCCAGATGGAGCCTATGAGCCGATTCAGGTCTCGCAAACGTTGCCCGGTCTATCTATTGAGCTAGTCACGCAGACGCTGGAGCGCTTGACAGAAGAAACTAATACAGCCGCAGCGAACTGGCTGATGCAGCAAATTCAGGTGGTGAATCAATCTGAGTAAAGCTTGCGAATCTGCTACGGCTCTAACTCCGGATCGCAAATCTGGTAGTTCTCGTAACGACGAGTCAGATTTGGATTGTAGTAAGGATCGCGCTGCATCCAGTCTGGCCAGCGCTGCTGCATCCAGGCCGTTTCTTGAAAAAATCGTGCCTGCTTATCGGGAGCCAGATCTTCGCCGCGACTTTTTGACTCATAGTGGTAAAGCTGGACGTGAGGCAGATAGATATTTTGTAAGCCTTGCTCTAGAAACTTGAGGCAAAGGTCAATGTCGTTATAGCCAACGGTCAGCGTTTCTTCAAAGCCGCCGACTTGTTCAAAGATTGTTTTGCGGCAGATCAGGCAGGCGGCAGTGACAGCTGCATAGTTGCAGATGCTGACAATTTGCCCCAAATAACCAAAGGCATCGGCTGGGTAATGCTTGTGGCTATGTCCGGTGGCAGCAGCAATTCCTAGCACCACTCCGGCATGTTGAATGGTTTGGTTGGGATACAGCAGCTTTGCCCCAACTGCGCCAATCGATGGGCGCTGTGCCTGCTCTACCATTGCGGTAATCCAGTCGGGCGTGATGATTTTGGTGTCGTTGTTGAGAAACAGCAGAAACTCACCAGTCGCTTTTGTGACTGCAAAATTATTGATTTGTGAATAGTTAAAAGGAATATCAAGCGGATAAACTTGGAACCGATTAGGCTCTTTAGTCTGCCATTTGCTAAATACTGTTTGCGTCTCCGCTTCAATGCTGCCGTTATCAATCACGATTACTTCGTAATTGGGGTAACTGCTCTGGCTAAAGATAGACTCTAGACACTGATCTAGCATCTCTCCAAAATCGCGAGTTGGAATAATGATGCTGACTCGTTTATGCTCTAAAATCTCGTAGCGGATCAGATAGTGCCCCGGATGTGGAAGTACACGCAGAACCTGCCCTGGCTCCCCGCGTCGCTGAATTGCTTCCTGCAAAGCCCGCTCAGAAGCATCATAGGCGTAGGGTTTGGCAGCAGCGCTATGAGCGATTGAGGCATCGTGAATCCGCCAGTGGTATAGCACCTTGGGAATATGAAAGACTTGCTTTGTTTGCTCTGTGAAGCGCAGGACTAAATCATAGTCTTGACTGCCCTCAAAGCCGACTCTGAATCCGCCAATCGCGTTGACCATTGAGCGGCGATACAGGCTCAAATGACAGGTATACATGCGGCAGAGAAAAGAGTCGGGTGCCCAGTCGGGCTTAAATACCGGGTTGCTAAAATTTCCCTGCTCGTCGATTTTGTCTTCGTCTGAATAGATAAAATCTGCTTCGGGATGTTTGTTGAGCAGCAGTGCCGCTTCATAAAGCGCTTCTGGAGCGAGCAGATCGTCGTGGTCGAGTAGGGCGATGAATTCGCCTGTAGCGAGTGCCAGCGCCGAATTAGAGCAGGCGGAAATATGCCCGTTTGCATCGCGAAACGTCACTTTAATGCGGGAGTCTTGAGCGGCGTAGGCTTCTAGCAGCGGGCGTACATGAGGCAACGTAGAGGCGTCGTCTGCCAAGCACAGCTCCCAATGCGGGTAAATCTGCCCCAGCACTGACTCAATTGCGGCTCTCAGGTAGGCTTCGGGCGGGTTGTAGACAGGAACAATCACGCTGATCAGCGGCTTAGCTGGAAAAATATTCACCGTTTCGGCCATGCAGGCATAGTCAGCAGGCCGTGGGGCAAACTCTCTCCGCCAGCGGTCGTAGTCGGTTTCAACGGGGTCAGACGGCTCAGCAGGTAGGGGAATATCCGGTATTTGAGGCTGCCAATCTAGTAGCTCTTGGCCACCGATCCGGTTTTTGAGCTGTAGCCAGCGGCGGCGGAGTTGCCAGAATTTGCTGCTCTCAATCGCCGCCACTCTGCCGCGATACTGGTCGCGTTCGGCGTGGGCTAGCTCTACTTCGCGCTCCAGCTCACGGATGCGCTGCTCTAGCTGATGCTGTTGACGGGTGACTCTACGATTCATTAGAGGGTAGCCCAAAGGCTTTTTTGAAGGCAAACCAGGATTGCCTAATCTTCCAAAACTTGCTGGTTTCCATCGCCTCAATCTGCTGTTGAGCCTGCTGCAAATATTGTTCCGTCTGCTGTTGCTGTTGCTCTAAAG
>CASBQH010000474.1 GCA_949127695.1 Synechococcales cyanobacterium PMM_0073 | reverse complement strand
TGTGTTCCTGGGCCCTGGCGTTGCCGAGCAGCGTGTTCTGCTCATAGTTGTCACGCAGCACCTGGCGGCCGATGTCCTCGGTCATCGAGTGGAGCAGGACGTTGCGCTGCTTTTCGTCTACTTCGTAATGGCCTTCGGGGTCATCTTCGTCTTTTTTGCGGGTGAGCGTGGCAGCGACAGCGGCAGCTCGGGTGTATTTTTCGCTGGGGCGCTCGACTTGGCCTGAGATAATCAGCGGCGTCCGGGCTTCGTCAATTAGCACCGAATCCACTTCGTCGATGATGCAGTAGTTAAACGAACGCTGCACCACTTCTTCAATTGAGGTGGCCATGTTGTCGCGCAGGTAGTCGAAGCCCAGCTCGCTGTTGGTGCCGTAGGTGATGTCGCAGGCGTAGTTTTGGCGACGCTCGGCGGAGTTCATGCCCTGTTGAATCAAGCCGACGCTCAGCCCTAAAAAGCGGTGTACCTGCCCCATCCATTCGGCATCTCGGCGGGCGAGGTAGTCGTTGACGGTGATAATATGCACGCCTTTGCCGCTGAGGGCGTTGAGGTAGGCGGGCAGCGTCGAGACCAGCGTTTTGCCCTCGCCAGTTTTCATCTCGGCAATTTTGCCTTCGTTGAGCACCATGCCGCCAATTAGCTGTACGTCAAAGTGACGCATCCCCAGCACACGCTTGCCTGCTTCTCGCACCACGGCAAAGGCTTCAGGCAACAGGTCGTCAATCGTCTCGCCATTCTCTAAGCGCTGCCGAAACTCGGCGGTTTTGCCGGTAAGTTCGTCATCCGAGAGCGGCTGGATTTCTTCTTCCAGCAGGTTGATTTCGACAATATCGTTCTTAAACTTTCGGATCTTGCGAGCGTTGGGATCACCCAGCAGAGTTTTCAGCATGGCAAACGAGAGACAATTGAAGAGAGAGCAGCGAAAAGAGCTTGTAGCCTATAGCCTGTAGCATTCAGCTTGTACAAGTGTAAGCCGGAATTCTGCAAAGCGTTCAGCCCAGAATCCTAGCTTCAGACATTCGGCCAATATACCTTTCCATCCTATCACTGGCGCTCCTGATTGCTGAGGCCGAGCGGCGCACCACTCTACCGCAATTGCCACCCGGCACTAGGGCGCATTCTGCCAGTCGGCGGTGAGCTGGCGGTAGTTAAACTGCGCGGCGGCAGGATGACAGGCCGCACAGCTGCCCACGCCAATCGGTTCGGTAAACTCGACTCTGGGGTGCAGCGCTTTAAAATAGCGCGACTGTGCCAGCCGGTAGGGGGTGCGTTCGTCTTTGAGCACCGGGCGCGAATAGGTCGAAACATACTTCCAGGTGATCTCTAGCTTGGGCTCAACCAGCGGCTGCAAGGTGACGCCATAGTGCTGTGAGTCAGGCAGCAGATCGGCCCAGGTTTGGGAGGGCATCACCGCAGGCGGTAGCCCGACATGGCAGGTGGCGCAGCTCTCCAGGTAAAACTGCTGACCCAGCTGATAGCTGCTGCTGACGAGATCGACTGTATTGGTGGGATTAGCGGGAACCGCGAGTGGGGCAGGTTGAGCCGCCGGGGTTTGGCTAACCAGATTTTGGCTAACAGGCCGAGCCTGAGTGACTTGAGCCAGCCCCCAGCCCAAAGTCAAGCAGCAGGCCAAAACAGCAGCCAGTAACAGCCGCTTAGAATGGAAGAGAGAGTTGAGTTGCATGGGTCTCGCTTGGCTGAATCAGGTTACAGGCTAGCAACTTTGGTACGTTGAATTACAGACGTGTCATTCAGCTCATGATGTCATGGAAGCGACCCAGTGGGGCTAGCCCAGACTGGGCTTAAGCCAAATACGCGATCAGTATATAATTGCAGTCTACTGCTCGGTGCGCGATTCAGCATTAGGAGGGACGAAATGGACTGTCGGCATATTCAGTTTTGCGCTCAAGAGAGCTGGAACGCCTCGTCGGAACAGCAGCCCTGCCCTCACCGGATTGACTTGCCGGAGCTGCAAGCGCTGTTTCAGCAGACCGCATTTTGGGCACAGGATCGCAGCCTCGAAGACTGGCAGATTGCCCTGACCCACAGCCAGCCGATTGTGACGGCTTGGGACGGCGAGCGGCTGATTGGCTTTGCCAGAGCCACCTCAGACGGCATCTATCGCGCCACCATTTGGGATGTGGTGATGCATTCTGACTATCAGGGGGCTGGGCTGGGGCGGCGGCTCGTCGAAACCGTCTTGGCGCATTCGCATGTCAGCCGAGTCGAGCGGGTTTACCTGATGACCACGCATCAGCAGCAGTTCTATGAGCGGATTGGCTTTGAGGTGAATCCCAGCCAGACAATGGTGCTGTTTAACCAGCCGGTTTCGCAGCAGGGTCTGCCTGCCGCTATTGAGGTGGTTCACGCCTGATTTTCTCAAGTTTTCTCAAAAAACTGCTGGACTCTGGTGCAGCTGGCGTTAAAGTGGCTGTTGAAGTTGTACGAATAAAGTCGTGCGGATATTGAGCTTTAGTCTCTTGCCCCTATTCCAACCAGCGCCATGTCAGTGATTGCTTTAATTAACCAGAAGGGCGGCTGTGCCAAGTCTACGACTGCGGTTCACTTGGCCTACTGGCTCCATCGCAAACAGCGCAGCGTTGTGCTGGTGGATGCGGATGCCCAGCGCTCTAGCTCGCTCTGGCTAGAGTCGCTTGAAGATGCCGTGCCCTATGTGGTGGCTCAAACCTCTGGGCAGCTGATTGCCGAAATCCCGAAGCTGCTGGAGCAATATGACGAGCTGATTATCGACGGGCCAGCCGGACTTTCAGAGGCGACCAAGGCGATTGTGCTGCGTGCTGATTTGGCCGTGATTCCCTGCCAGCCGACTGGGGTGGATCTGCGCTCAGCTGCCGATGCGATTCAGTTGATTCAGCAGGCGCAGGCGATCCGCAGCGGCGCGCCCAAGGCGGCGGTATTTTTGTCGCGGGCGGTGAAAGGCACCCGGCTAAAAGATGAGGCGATTGAGCATCTCCAGAGCCTAAATCTGCCCGTGCTCAAGACGGTGATTCACCAGCGGCAGGCGGTGGCCGATACCTTTGGGCAAGCAGCCACCGTCTGGGATCTGCTGGGTAAGGCTTCTGGGGATGCGGCAGATGAATTTGAGCAATTGTTTCAGGAAATTGTGGCGTTGGCCTGAAGGTGCGATATCTTGGCGAAATGGCAGAAATTAACCGACAGCAGCTGATTTTATTTCTGATCAACATGCCCAAGAGCGCCAACTTGGCGGGCGTTGATCTCTCTAACCTCAAGCTCAGCCGGATGCATCTGCCGCTGGCCAACTTGAACGGAGCTAACCTCAGCCAAGCTGATCTGAGCCATGCCATTCTAGAAAAAGCCAACCTGATTGAGGCGAACCTGACGGGCACAGATCTACGCCAAGCCAACCTCAGCCTCGCCAACTTGCAGGGCGCTCAGCTCAAGTCAGCCAACCTCAGCGATGCGACGCTCCAGCAAACCAGGCTGACCGACGCCAATCTGACGGCGGCAAGCTTGCAGGGAGCCGATCTGCGTCAGGCCAATCTCCAGGGCGCAAACCTCAGCCAAGCCGACCTCAGCAATGCCAACTTAGAGCAGGCTGACCTCAGCGGCGCAAACCTAGACGGCGCAATTTTGAACAAAACGAAGCTGGACGGAGCCAAGCTGGATCAGACCAAAATCGACAGCTTTACCTCCGGCGGTTTGACGTTTAGCAACAGCTTTACGCCCATGGATCTGAATAACGTCAATCTGCTGATCCCGAACCT
>CASBQH010000473.1 GCA_949127695.1 Synechococcales cyanobacterium PMM_0073 | reverse complement strand
GGGCATAGGCGTCAGCAGCGGTTTGCTCCTGTACCTGTTGGATATTGGCCTGGGTAAATTTGGGCTGATAGAGTGCCAAGAGCTGCTGGGCTTCGGCATGAGCCACAGTGCCCTGAGGAATCTGCTGGAGCTGCTGAATCGCGGTCGTCCAGTTGGCGGCGGTTTCTTGCCAGTTTTCAACTGACTGAGCCGCCTCTGCTTGAGACTGAGCCCGCTCGCCAATTTTGCGGGCGGCTGCGACTCGCTCTTGTGCCTGCTGTTCGCGGGTGACACGCTGGTTAATATCGCTCAAATTAGCGCGATACTCTTGCAGCTTTCGCTGCACCAGCGCATAGAGCGGATTATCAGAGGGAATTTTCTCTAATTTTTCAATCACTTCGCGCCAGCCCCACTGAATTTCGCGCCAGACGGGCAGCGGATGCGGCGGATTTTGGCTCCGCTGCGCGATTTGATTACCCTGCTCTATGGCTTCTACCACCTGCTTGAGCGCCACAGACTGGTCTTCGTAGCTGGCCAATAGCCTTTGGGCATTGGCATATTGGCTAGACCAAACTGGAATCGTGCTTAGCAGATAGTTGGCCTCACTCAGCTGCTTATAGGCTCCCACCACATCCAGCGCCGAGTCGGTGGTGCGGGCAGTTTGAATCGCGGCCAAGCTCAGCTGCTGCGCCTGCTGAATCTGCTGGCAGCGGCCAATGACGCAGGGGCGAGTCAGCATATAGAGTCCGCCAACTAGCCCAAACATGCCCAGCGCCCCGATCAAGACACCGAGCGACGAAAGGTGGCGAGCCACGGCTGGTTCTGGCTCAGTTGGCTCGGCTGGTGGCGGCGCAATAGATTCAGCCTCGATTGGGCTGGACTCAGCAGATATATGGGCAGCAGGGATACCAGACTCAGCTGGCTCAGCTAGCAGCCGCTGAGGCACCATTTCGGTCGGCGCTGCTGTCGTCTCGTCGAAAGTTTTGTCGAAAGTCTCGTCAAACGGCGAGGGGATGTCTGACGCTAATTCATCAGCTTCTAGGGTTTCAGCTTCCTGCGTCATAGCCTCTAGGCTACCAAATTCTGGACGTTCATCTTCCAGTAGCTCTGCGGTATCCAGACGTTCAGTTTCGCTGTCTAGCTCTAGGCTATCTGGTTCAAAATCCTCAGCCTCAGCGTCAAGATCATATATACTTTCAAGTTCTAGTTCAGATTCAACCTCAGATTCAGCCTCAAGCTCTGCGAATGATTCAAATTCTGATTGGCTGAGCGATATATTTGGATAATAATTTTCGATAGAGTGCTCTATCTCTGAATGTTCTACTGTAAGCTCATTTAAGCTATCTTGATCCGCACTATCAAACTCTAGGCTATCGAACTCTAAGCTATCAAATTCTAGACTATTAAATTCAGCGCTATCTTCAAACTCAGTACTATCCAGTATTTCTGAGCTGTCTGGCTCAAGCCAGTCTAGCTCAAATGGCGGAATCAGTTCAGCGGTTGGCTTGACCTCAGGTACGCGAAAGTCGCTGAGTTCGCGAATCAGTAAGTCGGGTTCTGCAACGTCGGGTTCAATTTCTGTGAGTTGATGAATCAACAGATCAACCTCTGGGCTGTTTGGCAGGCTATCTGGTTGTTCAGGCTCTGCTCGTTCATAGAGGAAGCTAGGCTGAACCTCTGGATCTTCTTCAATCTGCGATTCAATTGAATCGTCAGCGGATTCACGCGCCAAACTTGCTTCAAGCGGAGCACTGATATCAGCCAGTTCTGCTAGATCTGAGCCGTCCTGCTGGTCTTCTAGACTGTCTTGCTGGTCTATCGTAAATTCTTCGGCTTCTAGATCAGGTGGTGGTTCAATATTCTGAGCTACATCTATATCTAATCCTTCATCTACTTCAGCTAATAGTCCAGCCTCTGCGGATTCAGGAAGATAATCCACGTCTGGCTCAGGTAGTTCTGGCAGATCGGCAGATGATGTGAACCAAGGGTCAGCGATTGTGAGATCAGGTTCTGCCGATTCGCTGACTATTTGATCGGTCTGATCGGCCAAAGCCCCAGATTCAACTTCAGATTCAACTTCAGATTCAACTTCAAGCTCAGGCTCGACTTCAGGCTCGACTTCCGCCTCAGCGAACTCTGGAGAAGAAATGGGTCGGGGTAGCTCTAGCTGAAACTGGTGAGAGGCATAGGGCTGCTGATATCCGGCAATTCGCAGAAACAGCTGCACTGGCAATTCGAGTAAAGTTACCTCAGCGCTTAGCATGGCTGGCACCAGATCGCGAACTGCGGCTTCCAGCTTCACAAAAGTCTGCTCAATCTGAGGCTCTACATGCAGCAGATGTTCGGCCAGCACCAGCAGCCGCTGATCTTTGACGGCACAGCGAAACTGTAGGGCAGAGGCATCTAGCCGCTGTTGTAATAGCTGCTCCAACGGTTGCCCAATGACGATCTCTGGCTGCGGAGCAGAATCTTTAGACCTCATGCGCTGATTCCGATCTGAAAAACGCTGTTTGACCATACGGCTCTGGTGCAGGTTAATCCGGGTGAGTCTCGTTCCAATGCCGGGCTGTCATTTTGGCTAACGCTCAGCCAATCGAGCTTTGCTCTGATCCAGTATGGCGCGAGCCGGTGATTTGAGTGCGCGGTGTGGTAGGTTACTATCCAAATTTCAAGGTTCGTCACCGCAAGATCACAAAAAAGTTTACAAAACCTTCACCTTTAAGGCTGCGGTTTTCTGCTGTTCAGCATCCAGCCAGGATTTTGCCCCTGAGCTTGCGATCTCTGGGTTTGGCTCGGCTAGAATAGAGGAGGTTCTGCTGCGGCGTTGGTGACTGCCAATAGCGTTTTATGATCTATGCTTTCTGAATAAGGGAACCTAAATTATCCTGACGGCAGTAAACCGGGCTTGTACCCGGAAACTTTAAGTCAAGGACTATGGTGCCCACCTGGACTCGTTCCAGGTCAAAAACTGAGGTAAGACGGCGTTGCGGGGAACCTCTAACTATTTCACAGCCCGATTATTTCACCGAGAGTATCAAACTCCCTTGCCCATGGACGGCGAGGGAGTTTTTGCTGAAGGGTCGAGCATGATTGACTCTGAAGCCAGTCAGACAATTTTCAAAGCAGCGCTTTACAACCTGCCCAGAATTTACTACAATACAAAAGCGTAGTCGTTATGAGTTTGTTTAGATATGGCAGCAAATATGACAACTTCAGCGGTCGAAAATCTGGTGATCATTGGATCTGGACCTGCGGGCTATACTGCCGCGATCTATGCCGCCAGAGCCAACCTCAAGCCGTTTATGTTTGAAGGCTATCAGGCAGGCGGTTTGCCGGGTGGGCAGCTCATGACCACGACCGAAGTCGAAAATTTTCCTGGCTTCCCTGATGGCATCATGGGGCCAGAGTTAATGGATCGGATGAAGGCGCAGGCAATCCGCTGGGGCGCTGAGCTGGTGACTGAAGATGTCATTTCGGTCGATTTCAGCCAGCGTCCGTTTGTGATTCGCTCAGAAGAGCTGGAGATCCGCGCAAATAGCGTCATTATTGCCACCGGAGCGACCGCCCAGCGGCTGGGACTGCCCAGCGAGTCACGCTACTGGAGCCAGGGAATTTCGGCCTGTGCAATTTGTGATGGTGCCACGCCCATCTTCCGCAATGCTGAAATTGTGGTGATTGGCGGCGGCGATTCAGCCGCAGAAGAGGCAGTCTATCTGACCAAATACGGCAGCCATGTGCATCTGCTCGTCCGCACCGACAAAATGCGCGCCAGCAAAGCTATGCAGGATCGGGTGCTAAAGAATCCCAAAATCACCGTGCATTGGAACACCGAAGCGGTCGATGTCTATGGCACGGGCTGGATGGAAGGCATTAAAGTTCGCAATCGGCTAACGCAGGCAGAGCAAGATATTTCGGCCAAAGGGCTATTTTACGCGATTGGGCATCGCCCCAACACCAGCCTGTTTCAGGGGCAAATTGACCTGGATGAAGTGGGCTATGTGGTGACGCAGCATGACGTTCGGACCAGCCTTGAGGGCGTCTTTGCCGCAGGCGACGTGCAGGATCACGAGTACCGCCAGGGGATTACAGCAGCCGGAACGGGCTGTATGGCGGCATTGCTAGCCGAGCGCTGGCTGACGACCAACGATCTGGTGCAGGAGTTTCACCAAACTGAGGCTTCTGAACGTCCAGCAGCCCAGCCTGCGGCACAACCCACAGAGGCGGAAGCGGCGGCTGAGTTTGACATTGCCCAGACCCGTCACCAGGGCGGCTTTGCCCTCCGCAAGCTCTACCACGACAGCGATCGGCTGATTATGGTGAAATATGCCTCCCCCACCTGCGGCCCTTGCCATACGCTGAAGCCAATTCTCAGCAAGATTGTCGATGAGTTTGACGGGCGCGTTCACTACGTCGAAATTGACATTGAGCAAGATCCAGAAATTGCCGAATCGGCAGGCGTGGTGGGCACTCCCACGGTGCAGTTTTTCCGGGATAAAGGGCTGGTGGGCGAACTCAAAGGCGTTAAACCCAAGAGTCAGTACCGTGAGACAATTGCTGGCTATTTAATGGCAGCGGTTTGAGCCAAGGCGGCGCTGCGGTCAGCGGCTGTAGAGCTGGGTGAGTCGCTGCAGCCGCTCGCTTAGCTCTGGGCTGAGTAAAGCCAGATCGGTAAATCGCCAGCGCCACTGACCGTCGTTGAAACGCGGGTCATTCATCCGGGCGCGTCCATCGAGTCCCAGCAGATCTTGCATCGGCAGCACGGCCAAATCAGAAACCGCAGCCAGCGCCATCCGCACAAACTCCCAGTTAATTTGCTGAATCTCGTCAGGATTGGTATATCCCAAATATGCGGCCAGATGCCACTTCTCAGCGTCTCCAGTCGAGTGCCACCAGCCAACTGCCGTATCGTTGTCATGCGTGCCGGGATAGACCACTGAATTTTGAATATAGTGGTGCGGCAAGTAGGGATTATCAGCGCCGCCGCCAAAGGCAAACTGCAAAATTTTCATTCCCGGAAATTCAAAGCGGTCGCGCAGTAGCTCCACTTCTGGCGTAATCACGCCCAAATCTTCCGCCATTACCGGCAGACTGCCCAGCGCCGCTTTTAGCACCTCAAAAAACTTGGCGTCTGGGCCTTTGACCCACTCGCCGTTCAGCGCTGTGGTTTCGCCACCCGGCACCTGCCAGTAGGCTTCAAACCCGCGAAAGTGATCAATCCGCACAATATCCACATAAAGCAGCGTCGCCTTAAATCGGTTCACCCACCAGGCAAAGTTGGCTCGCTCCATTTCCTCCCAGTCATAGACTGGATTGCCCCAGAGCTGGCCAGTAGCGCTGAAATAGTCAGGCGGCACGCCCGCCATAAAGGCCGGTTCGTAGGTCTGCGGATCGAGCTTGAACAGATCGGGCGCAGCCCAGACATCAGCGCTGTTGTGGCAGACATAGATCGAAATATCGCCGACAATTTGGATGCCCTTGGCATTGGCGTAGGCTCTGAGCTTGCCCCACTGCTCAAAAAACTTAAACTGCAAAAACCGATGGAATGTGATCTCGACTGAGAGTTTGGCCGCCGCTTCAGCCAACGCCTGCGGGTCGCGCCGCACCAAATCAGCTGGCCATTGGTTCCAGGGCAGCTCGCCGTTCGCCTCAAACAGCGCAATAAACAGCACGTAGTCATCTAGCCACCAGGCTTGCTCATGGCAGAACTGCTGATAGGCATCGTTCGGCTCAAACCGCTCGAACGCTTGGTGTAAATAGCCAATCTTATGCGGGATCACCTGAGCGAAATCAATTTTGGCATAGGCCGGATCGCCGTCCGGCAAGGGCGTCAGGCTCTCGGGAGTCAGCAGTCCTTCATTTGCCAGCTGATCGAGGTCAATCAGCAGCGGGTTTCCGGCGAAGCTACTAAAGTTCATGATGTAGGGCGAATGCTCCAGACCCGTTGGTCCGAGCGGCAGCACCTGCCAGAGCTTTTGGCCGCTGCGCTCTAAAAAATCAATAAAGCCATAGGCAGCACTGCCCAAATCGCCGATGCCAAATCGACCCGGAAGACAGGTGGGATGGAGCAAAATGCCGCTTGCGCGTTGAAAAGCCATGCGTTAACAGGGGGTGAGGGTGATCGGAGAGAGAAGCTGAGAAACCCATATGGAACTTGCTCAAAAATGAGAGCCTTAAGCCGAGGCTGAACCGAGCAGAATTGGCAAGCAATAGAGTCACTCTGAATACTGTAAACCTTACCTTATGACAATTCGCTAGAGGGCTGCTGCGAATTTTACAAAGATCAAGTAAAGCCATGATGTTCTAGATAAATTCCGCAGTTTCTTTCCTTAGAATGATGACGGGGAAGTTAGAAGTTGTGTAACACTACTTCACAATTGCTAGCGAGAAATCTAGATATCTTGACAATCTGAACAGCAGCTCTGGAAAGGCCGCTGTTCAGCCAAGTCACTGGCGCAGTTTTTGCCTTGCTTGCCGCCCGCTAGATCTAAACCGCTAGATCTAAACTCGTGGCGTTGAGCAACGTTTTAATCTGCGATGGTGCTTTACGCTGGTAAAGGTCGTTAGATAGAAATTTTCTGCCTCAGCCCTGCTTGCCGTTCACGGTTGCCCGCGCCTATTTTTTGCTTGACTCAGCTTACTTGATTTACTCAGCTCACTAAGGAACTGGACTTTGGAGACCATGCAGCGATCCACCCTAAACGACGACCCACTCTGGTTTAAAGATGCCATCATCTATGAAGTGCCGGTCAAAGCCTTTGCGGACAGCGACGGCGATGGCATTGGCGATTTTCGCGGCCTGACTGACCGGCTTGACTATATTCAAGATCTGGGCGTTACTGCCATCTGGCTGCTGCCCTTCTTCCCATCGCCCATGCGGGATGACGGCTATGACGTGGCTGATTTCAACACCGTCAACCCCATCTATGGCGATATCCAAGACTTCCAGACCTTCCTAGATGCTGCCCACCAGCGCGGGATTCGGGTGATTGTTGAGCTCATTATCAACCATACCTCTGACCAGCATCCCTGGTTTCAGCGCGCCCGACAGGCCGATCCGGGCAGCAGTGAGCGCAATTTCTACGTCTGGAGCGATTCGCCGCAGCAGTACCGGGGCGTGCGGATCATTTTCAAAGACTTTGAAACCTCTAACTGGACTTGGGATCCGGTGGCTCAAGCTTACTACTGGCATCGCTTTTACTCGCACCAGCCTGATCTCAACTATGAGCATCCTGATCTACAGAAGGCGGTGTTTGATGTCGTAGACTTCTGGCTGGGAATGGGCGTGGATGGATTGCGGATGGATGCGGTTCCCTATCTCTACGAAGAAGAAGGCACTAACTGCGAGAACCTGCCCCGCACCCATGTATTCCTGAAGGCGCTGCGGACTCACGTTGACACCCATTTCCCCAACCGGATGCTGCTGGCTGAAGCCAACCAATGGCCCGAAGATGCCGCCGCCTACTATGGCGAGGGCAACGAGTGTCATATGAACTTCCACTTTCCGCTGATGCCGCGCCTGTTTATGTCGCTGCGGATGGAAGATAATTTTCCGATCATTGATATTTTGCAGCAGACTCCCCATATTCCAGAGAACTGTCAGTGGGCGCTATTTTTGCGAAACCACGATGAGCTGACCCTGGAAATGATGACCGACGAAGACCGCGACTATATGTATCGCGTCTATGCTCAAGACCCGCAGGCGCGGATCAATCTGGGAATTCGCCGTCGCCTTGCACCGCTGCTGAGCAACAACCGTCGCCAAATTGAGCTGCTCAACAGCCTGCTGCTGTCGCTTCCCGGCACGCCCGTGCTCTACTATGGCGACGAAATTGGCATGGGCGACAATATCTATTTGGGCGACCGGAACGGCGTGCGGACACCCATGCAGTGGAGTTCAGATCGCAATGCTGGCTTTAGCCGCGCCAACCCCCAAAAGCTGTTTTTGCCCACTATCGTTGACCCTGAATATAACTACGAAACCGTCAACGTCGAGGCACAGCGCGCTAACCCCAACTCGCTCTGGTGGTGGATGAAGCGGCTGATTGCCATTCGCAGCCGCTATCAGGCTTTTGGCCGAGGCACCTTCGAGCTGCTTTCGCCCGAAAACCGCAAGGTGCTGGCCTTTACCCGCACCTATCAAGGCGAACATATCCTGGTTGTGGCCAACCTGTCGCGGTTTACCCAAGCCGCCGAGCTAGATCTATCAGCGTTTCAGGGGATGACGCCCGTTGAGATCTTTGGCCGCTCTGAGTTTCCCCGCGTCAGCGATCAGCCTTACTTCCTCAGCATGGGGCCGCATACTTTCTTCTGGTTTACCTTACAGCCCCAGCTCGATACTGTCCAAATGCGACCTCAGACTGCGCTGCCAACGCTGCAAGTCAACGGCAGCTGGCGCGATATTTATAGCCGTCCTGAAGCCCGCAAAGCGCTCGAAGCCCTACTGCCTGACTATCTCCAGCGCACTGCTTGGTTTAAGAAGACCAAAATTCTCCAGGGCGTACATATCATTGATGCAATTCCGGTGAGTCTGCCGAGTCCTGATTCTAGAGCGTCAGCTGCCGACTCGCCCGCCTATGACCTTGTGCTGGTGCGAGCTGACTATACCGAAGGCATTGCCGAAACTTTCGTGCTGCCGCTGTCTTATTTGCCCGCTGTCACCGCTGAAGGCGAAGCCATTGCCTGGATTGTGGGCACAAACGACAAAGGACTGCTGGTGGATGCGTTAGGCGACCGAGCTTTCTTGGAGATTCCGTTGCAGGCAATTTTGCATCGCTCCCGCTATGCCGGAATGGCGGGTGAGCTGGTGGCCACTGTGACTGAGGCTTGCTCCCGCGAGCAGATCGCTCAAGCCACTGATCCACATCTGCTGCGCGGCAATCACCCCTATACCAACAATGCGTTTATTGTCTATGCTGCGCCCAACGAAGCCGGGATTGTCCAGAATCGCTATCTGCTGAAGCTGTTCCGGTATGTAGATGAATGCATTAGCTCTGATTTAGAGATTGGCCAGTTTCTCACCCGCAAGCTGCCGCGTTCAGAAGGCGATTCTGACTCGCTGTTTGCCCCGGTGCTGGGCGCATTAGAATATCAGCGGCGCGGCGCTGAGCCTATGACCGTGGGAATGCTGATGCACTATGTCCCAGATGCCCATGATGCTTGGTCTCAGGCGCGGGACAGCCTGCGGGACAGCTTCGAGCGGGTGCTGGTGACGCAGGCTAAAATTGGTGATGCGCCGATGCCCTCCATCCTGCTCTCGAAGGCGCTGGCTAGCGAAATTCCGCCGCTGGCCTGCGAGTTGATTGGGCTACAGCTCAAAGCGGCTCAGCTGCTGGGACAGCGCACGGCTGAGCTACATCTAGTGCTGGCCTCAGATGTCCATGATCCAAGCTTTGCGCCTGAAGAGTTTTCGCTGTTCTATCAGCGCTCGATCTATCAGTCGATGCGGAACAATGCCGGACGGGTGCTGCTCCAGCTTCGCAAGCAGAGTAAGCAGCTCTCCAGCGAGGCTCAGCCTGCGGCTCGGATCATCTTGGGCTATTGGGAGGATTTGCTAGGGCGATTTAAAACCGTGATTAATATGCAAATTACGGCGATGCGGATTCGCTGCCATGGCAACTACCATCTAGAAGATGTGCTTTATACCGGCAAAGACTTTGTCATCCTTGACTTTGAGGGTGAACCCAACCGTCTGCTGAGCGAACGGCGGATGAAGCGCTCGCCTTTGCGCGACGTTGCTGGGATGATCCAGTCTTTCTACTACGCCGCTCAAGTCGCGCTCCAGGATCAGATCGAAACCGGGCTAGTGCGGACTGAGAACCGTGAGGAGATGCATCTTTGGGCTAGATTTTTTGATGCCTGGGTGAGTGTGGCGTTTTTAAAGCAGTATATGACCACTGCCGCAGATGCGCCCTTCCTGCCCAAGACGCATCAGGAGTTGCAGGTGCTGCTAGATGCATTTCTGCTGGAGAAAGCGGTCTATGAGCTAGGCTACGAGCTGACCAACCGTCCAGACTGGGTAGAGATTCCCCTGCATCGGGTGGTTGAGCTACTAGAGCCGCCGCCCATTGAGGATTGGACGATGGGCTACCAAGAGCGTCTGAATGAGCAGGCTGCTGAAGTTGGCTCATCTGATATTTCTGGGAGCGTTTCTAGAAATATCACTAGAGATATCGCTAGTGATATCGCTGAGGATGTTCCTGATCAGGTTAAAGAAATGCTGCCGAGTTCTGCTCGCGAGAGCCTGTAGCTATTAGGTTGAGCTGTTGGATTGAGAAAATAACCAAAAAATTGCCTGACCTCATAAGCCCCCGAGGTCAGGCAGTCCACCTGTAAGGACGCTCTTCGAGTGGAAGAGCCACAGCAGAACTCAATTGCCCCCTGGCTCTACTGCGACTCTTCCGAATTACGTTCTCCAGAAGTGAGTTCATTCTGCCTTTTGTCACCCTCTAGCCACGTCACAGGATTCACTGAATTTCTAGGCTGATGATCTTAGAGCTAATCTAAAAATCCGTGTTTTTACGTTGCGCTTGCTTTGAGCATTCGGGTAGCAAGCCAACCCGCTATCCACCCTTTCTGCCAGCGCCTGAAAGCTCAAGCTTGCTACAATAGCCAAGCCGCTCACCCAGCTAAACCTCATGCAAGCCCGCCGAATTGCCCGCGAACTCGCCCTTCTGAGTATTGGTCAGCTGCCCAACAAGCCTGAAAAGCTGCAAGCTCAGCAGCTCCAAGATGTGGTGCTAGCGGCAGTCCGCACGCTCACAACCGAGGTGCAGGACACGCTCGAAACCGCCTCATCTGAGCTGAGCCGCAGCAGCGACCGCTTGCTCAACAGCGAGACGCGAGCAGGCAGCATCGACAGCGCCCGCAGCATGGTCAGCGAAGCGATTGAGCTGACCCAAACCGCGATCAACCGCGTCGGGGCGGCTTTAGAACTGCCCGAATTCATTCAGCTGGCCAATCAAAAAGAAGTGCGTGCCTATGTGATGGAGCTGCTGACCCAAACCCAGGCGCACCGCAGCGAAATTGATGCTCTGCTGAATCAATCAATGGTGGACTGGCAGATGCACCGTCTGGCTCGGATCGACCAAGATATTCTGCGGCTGGCTGTGACTGAAATCTGGCTGCTGGGTACACCCGAACAGGTGGCCATTAACGAGGCCGTAGAGCTGGCGAAGCGCTACAGCGGCGAAGAAGGGTTTCGATTTTTGAATGGCGTTTTGCGGCGCGTTAGCAGTCAAATTAATCGGTCAGCTAGCCAGCCAGCCAGCCAGCTAGAGCCTCAGCTTAACCAGCAGCCTAGCCCAACTCTCGGCTCTGAAGCCTAAAGCCCGCTCCTGATTTGTACAACTTTTGGCGGAATGGCTCAGTTTTTCTCTAGAGTTGAG
The DNA here is from genome assembly GCA_949127695.1 of Synechococcales cyanobacterium PMM_0073. Classification (GTDB taxonomy): domain Bacteria; phylum Cyanobacteriota; class Cyanobacteriia; order Elainellales; family Elainellaceae; genus Elainella. Next base: position 634 of record CASBQH010000473.1, on the reverse strand, counting down.
ATGGAGATTTAATGGCTGGGTAGGTTTATGGCTGCTTTTAACTGGTTCAATCGTCAATTTAATAAGCCCACTTCTGAAGAGCCTGCGCCAGAGGTTGCAGCGGTTCCAGAAGCAGAGGCGGAAGCAGCCCCAGAGCCAGAGATTGCTGAGTCGCTTGCTCCTGTAGAGCTAGAGTCAGAGCCAGAGCCGGAACCAGAGCCAGAAGCGATCAACTCTGACTATTTAAACTGGGCTAAAGCTGCCTACGCCAATATTCGCAAACAGCAAGAGCCTGAGACGATCGCCTCAGCTGAGTTAGAGCTATCTGTAGAGTCTGAAGCCAGTGAACCTGAAGCCAGTGAACCTGAAGCCAGTGAGCCAGCCTCTGCTGAAGTAATTGCTGAATCAATCCCTGAATCAATCCCTGAATCAATCCCTGAACCTGAGGCCACTGCTCAGCCAGTCGCCAGCCTAGCTGATGCGCCGCCTGAGGCTCCTCGCCCTTTCTGGATGCAGGCTGAAACTGAGCGGCTGGAGCGGCTGGAGCGGCTGCAAGCGGAAGCCCAAGCAGAAGAACTAGCCGCTGCCGCCCTCACCGCTGAGGCCAACCCAACCACAATTGCGCCAGCGACCGAACCTATTCCAGACTTTGTGC
>CASBQH010000472.1 GCA_949127695.1 Synechococcales cyanobacterium PMM_0073 | reverse complement strand
GGGCTATGTCAAAGAAGGGGTGGGGGCGGGCGGCTGTGCAATTGCGGCGAGTCTCTATCGGCAGTGGGGGCAGACCCAGCTGCTAGAGGCGGTTGACAATTTGGCTGGGGCGCTGTTTGCGGCTCAGAGCCAGAGCGCTAGGCTGACCTGAGGTTTAGCGCTTTTAGAAGCCTGAAATTTGAGTGGTTTTTGCGGCTATGGAATTTGCTTACTGAATTTGCTCACTGAATTCGCTTTAACAGCAGCTGTTCTTCCAGTGCGGCAATTCGGTTATAGGCAGCGGTGAGCTGAGCGGTCAGACGCTGGATCTGAATTTCGGGCGTAATCCCCCGATCGCCACCCTGCGCTTCGCTGTCTAGATAAACCACATCTGACAAAATATCTTTATGCTCCATAGCGCTATCAAATAAACCTTGGCTTTGGTAAGACTGATAGGTCTGTCTGCTGAGCGGATCTGACCCGCCGGAAGCGGCGGCTGATCGGACTTCTGAGCGTTTTAGGGATGACAACATTTCAGCCGTCTGGTCGCCCAATTGCTCAAGCTTTTGGTGTAGGCTGTCCACCTTATGGGTTAGTGCTGAAACTTGGGTTTGGAGTAAATCCATTAGACGCTCACTTGATTAGATCGTATGCCCTATATATTAGAGACCAACTCCGAGATTTTGCCGGATATTCCTGAATCATTTAACGTTTAGCGCAGCAGCAATTCAGTCATTTAGCCTAATTTCTGCCGCATTGAACCAGAGCAGCAGATGCTAATTCTGCCTGACAAATGCAGCCAATGCAAATCTGCTCAGCCCTGCCCAAAACATCTCAATCCGCTCAATCCGCCAGAAAATAGCGCAGCAATCAGGCTGAGAGAGCAGACAGGCAGACAGGCAAAATGAGATGATAGAAAATGACTCGAAACAGCAAATGAACCAGCACAGGCAACCGCTATGTTGAACCGACGATCGCTGCTGATGGCGGCAGGGCTACTGGGTCTAAATCAGCTGCTGGGAGGATGCCGCTCTGCCGGGGGTGGACTGAGCGTGCGGCTGCTAGAACATGCGGTGCCCTTGCAGGTTTTACAGGCGTTTCAGCGCCAGTTGCGGGCGAGCCAGCAGCCTCAGCCAGACGGCTCCGCTGCTCCCGTTGCCCCGGTCAAATTTGCGGTGACGCCGCAGTTGGCCGAGCTGTTTAAGCTGCTGCAAGCTTGGAAAAACTCTTCTGCCGCCGTCGCAGATTCTAATACTTCGCCCAGCAGCTTACCCAACCTGCGGCTCTCCGGAGCCAATCCGGTTTCCGTTGCCGATCTGACTATGCTGGGCGAATCTTGGCTAAGCGCCGCCATTCGGCAAAATCTGATTCAGCCGCTGCCGCTCGAAACTTTAGCAGGCTGGCTACAGATTCCGGCAGCAATGCAGCAGCTCGTCCGCCGCGATCGCCAGGGACTGCCCAGCCCCACGGGGGAGCTTTGGGCCGCGCCCTACCGCTGGGGCAGCCTGGTAATTGCCTACAACGTTGAGCGCTTTGAGCAGCTGGGCTGGCAGCCCACCGACTGGTCAGATCTCTGGCGCACTGACCTGCGCCGACAGATTTCGCTGCCCGACAGCGCCAGAGCTACGATTGGACTCACCTTGAAAAAGCTGGGGCAGTCGGCCAACCTCAGCGATCTTGCCCAAGCTCCTAGCTTAGCCAACGAACTTCAGCAGCTCCAGCAGCAGGTCAAGTTTTACAGCTCATCTGACTACTTGCAGCCGCTGCTGTTGGGCGATAGCTGGCTGGCGGTGGGCTGGTCTACTGAGGTGCTGCCGCTGGCTGATCGAGATCGGCGGATTGCGGCTGTTGCGCCCATGAGCGGTAGCCTGCTGAGTGCCGATCTTTGGGTGCGTCCGGCGCTAGCCGAAAACCAGGCGGCAGCGCTCGCTCCCAGCCTGCGCCAGTGGCTAGAATTCTGCTGGCAGCCCGAAATTGCCGCCCAGATTTCGCTGCTGAGCGCTGCCGCCTCGCCGGTGATTTTGGCCGACCGCTCGCAGCTGTCTCAGAGTTTGCAGCAGCGAACAGTCCTGCTGCCGCCCGCCGCAGTGATTGAACGGAGCGAGTTTCTGCTGCCGCTCAGCGACCCTGAAGCACATCGCCGCCTGTGGGAGACAATGCGCCGGGGGTAACGCTGCCGCGAAATGCGCCGCGTCCAAAAGAATTGAGCAAGATGGTGCAGGCCACATCTAGATTAGCTGGCGCTGTCTCAAACTGTGCGCTGTCAAACCGTGCGCTGTCAAACTGGCAAATCTGAGCGCCCAGCAGCACGCCCTGTGGGTTGAACACCCGCAGGTTATAGCCAAAATCTTTGGCCGTGGTGCCAAACTGATTGACAAAGGCATAGCGCTGCACATAGTTATAGCTGCTCCAAATCTGCTGATCGACCACCAGATCCACTCGCCCAGGCGTTTCGCCTTCAGCCGGATAGGAGAGCCAGTAGCGCAGCAAATCCTCACCGAACTGCTCGTACTTCCACCAGAGGCTCGGCGGGGTGAGTCCGGTTGGATTAATTTGATCTGGCGTGCCAATCTTGGGATCAAGCGCTGCGTTGGGATCAAATAAGGCTGGCTCTAATGGCTTAGTCAAAAGCTCTAGCGTGGCGCGGTCAATGGCCCAGGCTGGGGCATGGAGTTGAAGGCCAAAACCAAGGTTGACCAAGCCTGCCAGCAGCAGCGATCTGGGGCGAAAGCGGCGGCGAGCGCTATTCTGGGTAGAGGGGCAAACATGCGGCATTGGGGGTTGGATCGCGCTCTTAGGGTGATTCGCTTCAGGTTATTAGAATATCTGCTGTAGGCGCTCTAGTTTAATCAAACATCAAATCTTGTCACCCATCACATCTTTTATGCCCAATCCGCTCGCCGATACCCAAAATCTACTGGCCGATCTGATTGCCCGCTACCGTCCCCAGGTAGACTATCTGGCGATTCGGCTAGAAGCAGCAGAAGGCACCGATATTTTGCTGCGCGGCGACAAAATCGAAACCCTGAGCGAAGGAATATCCATCGGCGGGCAGGTGCGGGCTTGCTTTAAAGGCGGCTGGGGCTTTGCCAGCTTTAACCGTTTAGCCAGCCTCAGCGAGCAGATTGAAACGGCAATTGCGGCGGCGCGGCTAGTGGGCGACGAGGAAACCCTGCTCGCTCCGGTCGATCCGATCCAGGCGATCTGTCAGCTGCCGCTTTTGGGCACCGATCCACGCCAAATTCCGCTGGTAGACAAGAAAGCGCTTTGCAGCCACTACGGCGAAATTCTCCGCAGCGTTGATGATCGAATTGCCACGACCTCGGTGCGCTACGGCGACAGCAATCAGCAGATGGTGCTGGCCACCTCTGACGGCACGATGATTGAGCAGTCCTGGATTGACGTAGAGATGCGGTTTGCGGCCACCGCTCGCAATGGCGAAACTGTGCAGACCGGGCGCGAAACCACCGGCTCGCGCAAAGCCTACGAAGACCTGACGCAGCTAGATGAGCAGGTTCGCAGTGCCGCCCAGCGAGCCGTCAACGCCCTGTCGCTGCCGCCCGTCAAAGGCAATACCTACACGGTGGTAATTGACCCAATTTTGGCGGGGCTATTTGTGCATGAGGCGTTTGGCCATCTCTCAGAGGCCGACATGATCTACGAAAATCCTGACTTGATGGAAGTAATGACGCTAGGGCGGCGGTTTGGCTCAGCCGATCTGCAAATTTTTGACGGGGCGGCTCCGGCGGGCCACCGAGGCAGCTATTTCTATGACGATGAGGGCGTACCCGCCACTACCACGCAGCTGATTCAAGATGGCGTGCTGGTGGGGCGGCTACATTCCCGCGAGACGGCTGGCAAGCTGGGCGAAACAGTCACCGGCAACGCCCGCTGCCTCAACTATCACTACCCACCCGTGGTGCGGATGACCAACACCTGGATTGAGCGCGGCCAAACGCCCGTAGCCGATCTGTTTTCCGGGATCGAATTGGGGGTTTATGCCCGCAACTGGCTGGGCGGCATGACCAACGGCGAGATGTTTACCTTTGCGGCGGGCGAAGCCTGGATGATCCGCAATGGCCAGCTGGCCGAGCCAGTGCGAGATGTCAACCTGTCGGGCAATGTCTTCAGTACGCTGGCTGACATTGAGGCAATTGGCGATGACTTTTACTGGGACGAGTCAGGCGGCTGCGGCAAGGGCGGCCAAAACGGCCTCGCGGTGGGCTGTGGGGGGCCGAGCCTGCGGATTCGGAATGTGGTGGTAGGCGGCGAGGCGGCAGAAGAGATCTGAGTATCCCCTAGTCCTATCTGCCCCTGACCGCCCCGCTCTGCCTCCCGGTGGCCTCAAGCCCCAACCGCCTCTTTGGCGGCATACATCACTTCTAGCGTGATTTCTGAGAAGCCGCGCTCGCGAGCAAATTTCTCGGTGTTGCGCTTGACTTTGCCCCGCACAAATCCCGGCACTTTATTCAGCTCTGTGTTGGCCTCTTTGTTCCAGTTCAGATCAGAGTTGGCGGACATATCTTTGGTGATCACTTCTTTGGTATCGTGACCGCCAAAGATTTCCAGCAGATGATCTTCCATCCCCAGCGTGAACGAGTTGTAGATCAAGTCCACCATCTGATTCGCGCCTTCGTAGCCTAAGAAGGGCTTGTAGCCGACCGGAAAATTCTGGATGTGAATCGGAGAGGCAATCACGCCGCAGGGAATATCTAGCCGCTTGCCGACATGGCGCTCCATTTGGGTGCCAAAAATTGCCGCTGGCTCTAGTCTGGCGATGGCGTTGGCAATTTCGGCATTGTCTTCGCTAATCAGCACCTCGTCGCAATAGTCACTCACCTGTTCACGAAACCAGTCTGAGTCATATTTGCAGTAGGTTCCGGCCAGCACAACGCGGATGCCCATTTCCCGCGACAGAATTTTGGTCATGGCGGCGGCATGGGTGTTGTCGCCAAACACCACCGCCTTTTTGCCCGTCAGGTTCTGGCAGTCAATTGAGCGCGAAAACCAGGCCGCCTGCGAGACAAATCGCGTCTGCTCATCAATGTAATGCTCGTAGTTGACCTCAGCCCCCTGCTCGTTCAGCGTGGTTTGAATGGCGCGAATGCAGCGAGCCGTTTCGACCACGCCCATCGGCGTAATTTCGACGTAGGGCGTGCCAAACTCTGCTTTCAGATAGGTTGCAGTCGGCAAGCCCAGCTCCCGATAGGGCAGCAGGTTAAACCAGGCTTTGGGCAGGTTCTTCAAATCATAGACCGAAGCATCTTCGGGAATCACCAGATTCACCGCAATGCCCAAGTCCTGCATCAAGCGCTTCAGCTCAGTGCAGTCGTGATTATTGTGAAAGCCCAGGGTCGAGATGCCGAGAATATTCACGCTAGGCCGCTCGGTTTTGCCAGTGGGCAGCTCGTCGCGCTTGCGGGCTTTGGCAATGTAGTACTGAACAATTTGCTGGAGCGTCCGGTCGGCGGCTTGCAGCTCGTTGTAGCGATAGTGATTGACATCGGCCAGCAGCACGTCGCCCTGCGTTTCTAGCTGTGCCCGTTCGACGAAGTTATGCAGGTCTTCTTGCAAAATGCTGGAGGTGCAAGTGGGTGTCAGCACGATCAAGTCGGGATGCTCTTCTCGGTCTTTGCGGGTGATATTGTCCACCACTTTTTCCTGCGAGCCGCGCGCCAGCACGTTGCGATCTACGACGCTGGTGGTGACGGGCGTGAAGTCGCGTTCGCGGGAGAGCATGGAGCGCATCACGTTGAAATAGTCATCCCCCAAGGGCGCATGCATGATGGCATGGACGTTTTTGAATGAGGTCGCAACGCGCAGCGTGCCGATATGAGCCGGCCCCGCATACATCCAGTAAGCCAATTTCATAAGCCAAGATCTCCTGTGCTGAGTGGCTGCAAGGCGATAAGCCTGATTTGCAAGCTGCTGCTGATTGTCGCAAACATGGGGGCAGGCTGAACCAAACAGCCGCAAAGATTAACAGAGCGCAGCTCAGTGCAAGTGCCGCCAACCCACCACTGCAAGGCAGTTTCAGAGGTTTTAGCCTCGATTTGCATCCAATCTAATTGACATATTTCTTGACGATCACTTACATTCTTGAGACCCACTTAAACCATCGCCCTGTGCAAATTACCCAACGCAACCTTTCGCTGGTCGTGGAAGACAGCCTAATGCGGCTCTATGTCGCTGCGCCCAAGCCGCCGGGGCAATATCCCGGCATTTTGTTCTATTCAGATATTTATCAGCTGGGCGGCTCGATGCTGCGGCTGGCTGACCATCTGGCGGGCTATGGCTATCTGGTGGCAGCTCCCGAAATCTTTCACCGCCTAGAACCTGTCGGCACGGTTATTGAACCGAATGACATTGGGCGAATGCAGGGCAACGATGCCGCTCGGCGCAGCGAAATTGCTGGATTTGATGCCGATACGCGGGCGGTGCTGGACTGGCTGAAAGTCGAACCTACTGTTGCCGCTGGCCAACTCGGCGCAATCGGCTTCTGCATTGGTGGCCATCTCGCCTTTCGCGCTGCTTTCCAAGCTGAGGTCAAAGCGGCGGTTTGCTGCTACCCGACCGGCATCCACAGCGGCAAGCTAGGGCGCGGAGTTGCCGATACTAGCTCACGGATGGCTGAAGTCAAGGGCGAACTGCTGCTAATTTTTGGCACGCTTGACCCGCATATCCCCACTGAGGGACGCGAAGCGATTCAAGCGGGACTAGAGCAAGCCGGAGTCCACCACAAAATCGTGGTCTACGAAGGCGCTGATCATACGTTCATGCGGGATGATGGTTCCCGCTTCGATCCGGTTGCTACAGATGCAGCCTGGGGTGTGCTCACGGCCTTTTTTCAACAGACTCTAGGCTGAAAATACTCACGCTATTAACCTGAACATCAAGCAATCAATATACCTAGCTATTTTAATTTCATTCTCATGCCGATACAACAGTCGTTCACCCTTGATAACCAGGTGAAGGTGAGCTTACTGGTTGCTAGCGTAAAATCCGCACAAAAATCCGCACAAAAATCTGTACCGTGGAGTTTTAATTAATTTGAGCGGGCGAATTGGCTGGTTATCTGCTATCATAGCTCGCGGTATGTCTTAATTAGCTGCATATCAAGGGCGGTTAGCTCAGTTGGTAGAGCGCCTGCCTTACAAGCAGGATGTCGCGGGTTCGAGTCCCTCACTGCCCATCAGTTTCAGGATTTAGGGAAATTCAAATCTCTAAATAATTCCCAG
>CASBQH010000471.1 GCA_949127695.1 Synechococcales cyanobacterium PMM_0073 | reverse complement strand
AGTGATGCTGTAGCGAGCCGGACGCAGACCGTTGCGATCCAGCGCCGCCGCGACAATTTTGCCATCGCTAAACGAGAGCAGGGCTGGCCCGTCCCAAGGCTCCTGAATGCCGCTGTAGTATTCGTAGAAATCAACAATTTCAGGATGGTCGGCCAAATCGGGCTGGTTATTGTAGGCTTCGGGCACCATAATCATTGCTGCCTCAATCGGGCTACGGCCTGAATGCACCAGCAGCTCCATCACGTTGTCGAGGTTGGCTGAGTCGCTGCGCTCTGGATCGACAATCGGCTTGATATAAGAGAGCGCTTCGCCCCAATGCTCATGCGCTAAGTCGGCTTCACGCGCCATCATCCAGTTGATATTGCCCAGCAGCGTGTTGATTTCGCCGTTGTGCCCCAAAAACCGCATCGGCTGAGCCAGCGGCCATTTGGGCAGCGTGTTGGTGCTGAAGCGGCGGTGATAGATCGCAAAGGCGCTCTCAAAGGCCGGATTGGTGAGGTCTGTATAGAACCAGCCCAGCACCTCTGAGCGCACCATGCCTTTATAGACAATCGTGCGATGCGAGAAGGAGCAGACATAAAAATCTTTCCAGGCCAGCCGATGCTCCGGGCAGTCGGGCGGCGAATGCTGAATCCGCTTGCGAACTAGATAGAGCTGTCGCTCCAGCGCGTCGCCGGTGCGATCTGACTGCACCAAAATCTGCTCAATCTGCGGCTGATTTTCCCGCGCCTGCATCCCCAGCATTTCCGGCTTGATGGGCACCTTGCGCCAGCCCAACAGCTTCAGCCCCGCTTCGGCCACCATCTGCTCGGTGACTTGCCGCGCCTGCTGAGCAATTTCTTCTTCCTGCGGCAAAAAGATCATCGCCACGCCTGTATGTTCGACGGGCGGCGCGCCAATGCCTGTCTCGGCCATCCAGTTTTCAAACAGCTTCCAGGGAATCGCGGTCATCAAGCCCGCCCCATCGCCCGAATCCTGGTCAGCGCTGCATCCGCCCCGATGCTCCATGCAGGTGACTGCCGTGAGCGCTTTGGTGATCAGATCGTGGCTGGCTCGTCCATATTGATCGGCAATAAAGCCCACGCCGCAAGCATCTCGCTCTTCCACCAACCAGGGCTGTCCAGCATAGCCTGCTTGATTTTCCTGACTCTCATTCCACTGCCCGTCCAACTGACTCTGATTCACGCTTGCATTACCCCCACAAAATGACTGAATTGAGCGGCCAGCACCGCAGAAGACTTTACTAAACCTTACAAAGGATTCACAAATCTTGCTTGGAGCAAAGACTAGAATGGGCAGAACCCAATAGGCTGAATCAAGCTCGGCGCTGTGGTAGCCTTCGGAGCTGTTCGTGTCTCTCCCAGTTCTGTCTCAGCTTTCGGTTAGCTTTTAATTGTATCGAATTGTATTGAACCAGTCTGGTAGCCCCTGTCTTCACCTAGAGCATCTCACCTTCGAGGCTGCTCTGGAATAAGTTTGCCGAGCAAGTTTGCCGAGATTGAGGCAAGGGGCAGAGTAAAAATATGATTAAACCTGCACCCGCTTGACAATCCCTGGTGAGAAAATCGGCAGGTGGTTATGCGATTGGCATAGAACCTCAAGCCTTTTGAGATGAAAGATTAAAGTGCGAATCAACTCGCTCTTAAATTATGAAACCAATTTCTCAGATAAAGTGATTACAGTGACCATTTTGGCCGACTTGCTGGCAACAAAGAGCACCTGATTTGACTTGCACAGCACTGAATGTAGACTGTAAGACTAGAACCCATAATAAAGCAGCTGTAAAAATCTGCGGCTGTTCCAGAACAGGGCTTCAACAGCTCGAACATTAGCTACGCATCCTCCTCACCCCCCTGAAAAATCTGTGGTTAGAGCTAGAACCCGTCGTCAGCGTCGGTCGCGCTATCGTCGCGCTCAAATGGCCTATTTGCCGCAGCAGTCCTGGCTGAAGCGCTTCAGGCTGGTGCTAATTTCGCCGCTGCTGGTAGCCGCCCTGTCGCTCTCGTTTAACAATAAGCAGCCCGGAGTTGCCGAACCGTTTGAGCGCTTTGTGCCGCTAGCCGCCCGCAGCCCAGCCTGGGTGCCCACCATTGCCCAAGCCTCGCTGCCGGTTAAAATTACGCGACAAGGCAATCAGGTGGTGCTAAATGGCCGTCGCGTTTCGATGCCCTGGAGTCAGCAGCAGCAGCTTTTAGGCGTGGCCGATGCGGGACTCGTCAGTGAGCTAGGGCTAGAGCTACTCGACAGCAGCAGCCCGCAGCAGCAGCCCGTCTCCTGGTTCTCGGACTCGCTCAAGCCCAATACCTGGCTGACCAAGCAATATCGTTACCTAGATCTGGCGAGCCTTCAGCAGCAGTTTGGCTGGCAGGTTGAGATCAAGGGCGCTGATTTGCAAATCTCTACCCCCGCCGCCCGCGTCACCGGATTGCAGCAGGGCGTACAGGCTTGGGGCGATCGGCTGGTCGTAAATCTGGATCAGGCCACGCCCTGGCAGCTCACCGAAAACCAGGGCGAGTCGGTGCTAGCAATTGACGCCCAGACTGACCCGAAAGCGGTAGGCACGCTCCAGACTGGCCAAAACCTGAAGGGCTTCAAGTTAGAAGCCAGCGGCAACCGGACTTTGCTGCGGCTGGCCTATGCGGGCGGGCTGCGGCCTCGCGTCTGGACGCTGAGCGACCCAAATCGGATCGTGATTGATCTACGGCCTGATGCAATGCCAGAGCGCGATATTCTCTGGGCACCCGGTCTGCGCTGGCGGCAGCAGTGGGTGAACTTGGGCAGCAGCCGGTTTCCGGTGGTGGGGCTAGAAATTGATCCGCGTCAGTCGAGGCTGTCGCTGCGGCCAATGCTGAGCGGCAGCAATAACGTGGGGACTGCGCCATTGTTTGCCATAGCGCAGCGCAGCCAGGGAATTGCGGCAATTAACGGCGGTTTTTTTAACCGCAACAATCGGCTGCCTTTGGGGGCAATCCGCAGCGGCGAGCGCTGGATGTCTGGCCCGATTTTAAACCGTGGGGCGCTGGGCTGGAATGACGGTGGCGAAATCACGGTAGGGCGCTTAAAGCTCCAGGAAACCCTGGCAGTCGGCAACCAGCAGCTGGTGATGCAGTCTACCAACAGCGGCTATGTGGGGGCTGGGGTGGCGCGCTACACGCCAGACTGGGGCAGCAGCTACAGCAGCATTATTGACAACGAAACGCTGGTGACGGTGCGAAACAATCAGGTTGTGAGTCAAAAGCTGGTTGCGAAAGCCGGACAGGCAGCGCCGATTCCCAGCGACGGCTATCTGCTGGTGGTCAGAGCCAATGCCGATGCCGCTAAGCTGCTGGCTATGGGCACTCAGCTTGAAGTTGCGGCGCAGACGCTGCCAGACGAGTTCAATCGATTTGCTCAGGTAATGGGGGCTGGGCCGCTCTTGATCAAAGATCGGCAGCTGGTGTTGGATGCGCCCGCCGAGCAGTTTTCGACCAACTTTATTCAAGAAGCGGCTCCCCGCAGCGTCATGGCCACCACTGAGCAAGGCAAGCTGCTGATGCTGACGGTGCATAACCGAGTCAACGGCGCTGGCCCCACGCTGACAGAAACTGCTGGCGTCATGCAGCAGCTGGGCGTGGTGAATGCGCTGAATCTAGACGGCGGCAGCTCCACCACGCTCTATTTGGGCGGACAGATTCTCAACCGCCCCCTCAGCAGCACTGCCTCAGTCAGCAACGGGATCGGCGTATTTATCGAGCCTTAACTCAAAAAACATCACCCTTGCAGCCTTGATGTAAATCCTGTGAAGCCCTGGTTTTCCAGCCCCAGAAATCGGGAACATTTTGATATGGTTGTCTTCGGTTTCACTATTCAGACCTGAGCTGAAGCGAGCATTATATCTGGCCGCTCCAGCTCCAACTGAACGCCCGAAGATTTTAATTCGACCGTCGTGAAAGTACCTGAGTCAAAGCATCTCACCTACTCATTCTGCAAGAACCCAAGGAGAAATTATCGTGGCTCAAGCGAAAGAAAAAGTACCGCCGACTGCCCTCTCACTCACCAGCCCCACCATGCCCAAAGGCGTGGCTGCCACCGAACTGCGCCCCTGGGGATCGTTCACAATTTTGGAAGAAGGCCAAGGCTACAAAATCAAGCGAATTGAAGTCAAGCCTAGCCACCGCCTCAGCTTACAAATGCACCATCACCGCAGCGAGCATTGGATTGTCGTATCTGGAACGGCGAGAGTGGAATGTGGCGAAGAGTCAAAGCTGCTGTTCTGCAATCAGTCCACCTATGTTCCGGCCTGCACCAAGCACCGCTTGGAGAACCCCGGCGTGATTCCGCTGGTGCTAATCGAAGTCCAAAACGGCGAATATCTGGGCGAAGATGACATCATTCGCTACCAGGATGACTATGCCCGCGGCTAAGTGAGCCTAGCTAAAATCTGAGGGGCGGGCAATGCCTGCCCCGTTTTTGCGCTTTCCCAGGCTCTGGGCGTGAGAGAATAATAGACTAGCCAGATTTGAGAGCAGTGATGATTCAAATTAGTCAGGCAGCGGCCAGCGAAATTCAGCGGGTCAGGTCAAAAAGTGCAAATCCAGATCTGCTATTTCGGTTGGCGGCTTTGAGCGGCGGCTGTGCAGACCGGTATTACAGCCTGTCACTGAGCCAGCGGCAGGACAACGATCAGATTCTCGACTGTCGGGGTATTCAAATTGCGGTAGGGGCTGAGAGCTGGCCTTATCTGAATGGCCTTAACCTAGACTATTCAGAAGACCTGATGGGCGGCGGCTTTCGCTTCCATAATCCCAACGCGACGAACAGCTGTGGCTGTGGCAACTCCTTCTCGGTGACTGCGCCTGCGCCTGAATGAGCCTTATCCAAACTCAAAGCGCGCCTTGAGCTGCACTACGCCTAGCTCTTGCAGCTCACCCGCCGCAATATTGACTTCGGTACTCGTTCGCAGCAGGGCAATTTCGGGGGCAAGCTGCTCCACCTGCTGCCAAAATCTGGCCTCTAGGCTGCTGAGCTGAACCGGCTGCCAGCACCAGAGCTGCTCATAAGACTGCGCCAGCGCATTGGGGGCAAGCGGCTCCTTGGGCATTGCTGCGGCGCGGCGAGCTAGATCAAACTGCCATTGCTGCTGGGGGGTTCGGATTTCTAGATAAAGCGCTAGGCGCAGCAGTCCTGTGTTCCAGCTTTGCTCCGGCTGCAAGAGCCGCACTGACAGGCCGCTCGTCAACTGCATGACTTCATAGGCCGTGCGGTTAATGCCCCAAAGCAGCCGAAACGCCAGCTCGTCCAGCGTCACGGCCTGCTGAGCAAAAGTGCGGCTGGCCAGAGTCAGCGAGTTTTGCAAGTCTTGGATAGCTGTCTGGGCGCGTTTAACAATCGTTTCGGGGGGTTCTACAACGGGCGGAACTTGCAGCAAAATTTGCGTGAGCTGCTGCGCCACGGCCACCGAGACATGCTGCTCTAGCCATCTGGGCTGCGTGAAGGTAATCTGCGGCTGAGCGGCAGGCTGAGCAATGGCTTGATCTGAGTTTTGATCTGAGCCTTGATCTGGGCTAAAGGCTAGCCCTAACCGCAGCTTAATTTGCCCAGACTGCCAGCCTTGCGTGGGGATAAGCCAGCTGGCCGAGCCGCCTTCAAACCAGTCGCGCAGCATGGGAGCAACGGTAATAAACTGGCGGGTCAACTGCTGAAGATAGGCGGCGACAGAGAGCGGCGGCTGACCCAGCAGGCTTTTAACTTGCAGCAGGCGAGCGGCAGGCAGCAGAGCTGGAGCAGACTCAGCCATCACCAAATCAAGCCATCTCGACTGATTGGCAGTTTCTAAATCCAGCAGCACCACCAGCCGCAGCATTCCAGGCTGCCACTGCCCCGCCGCCGAAACTTGGGCTGGACTGCCCTCAATCAGCTGCAAGGCTTCATGGCTGCTTTGCGCCAGTCGCCAGAGTAGCCAAGAGGTCAGGCTTTTCCAGTCAGCAGTCTGCCGCTCTGAAGCAGGTGGAGCGGCGGCAGCTCGCCAGTCTGCCTGCTTCAGCGCCACATCCTCGGCAGCGGTGAACACCATCGCCAAAATCTGAGTCGGATCGCTAGTTGCCTGACTGGCCTGAAGCTGAGCAATCCGCCTGACCAGATCATGCATTGCCACCAAATAGTCGGCTGAATCTCGGGAGGCCGCGATCTGGCTATTGAGCGGCTGTCCCTGCCAATACAGCACCATCTGGCTCACGGGCTGGCGCTGAACAACCGTCACCGCCGCATCTGGCTCAGGCAGCGGCTTTAACCCAACAGCTTTAGCAAACGGGACTAGAACGGGCTTGGGCGCAGTCACTTTTAGCAAATCTAAGCTCATGATGCAGGCATTAGGGCGAAGAGAATCACTATATCTAGTGTCTTTATATCCTAATTCTTGCCCGCTGCGCTACCTGGAGCCAGATCACTCGGCCTCAGCGTTTTGCAGACGCTGGAGCAACGCCTGAATGGAGGCCGCATCTCTGGCGGCAGGGGCTTGATCCAAATAATGCTCAAGATCCTGTCGGGCGCTGCTCCATTGACCCAGCCTGTAGTGCATCAAGCCGCGATCTCGCTGGTCGGCTAGCGCACCGGGGAACAGCAGCAGCAGGCGGTCGATGGCCGTAATCGCTTTGGCTGGCTCATTTTGCGAGACATAAATTTGCTTCAGGTTGCCCAGCATTCGCGCTAGAAATTGCTGCGGACTGACGGCTGTGGCAAATTCAGGCCGAAAGGCCACCGGGCGACCAAAAATCTGGCCGAGTCGCTGCTCACAGTCTTCGACAAACAGCACCTCGCCCTGATGAAACGGGTCAACAAACAGCTGCATCTCTTCGACGACTGGGCGGATCAGAAAATGCCCCGGCATATTTACGCCCACCATTAGAAAACCAACTCGCTGAGCGATTTCTAGATAGACCAGTGACAGCGTAATCGGGATACCAGTGCGTCGGTCTAGCACGCTGTTGAGGTAGCTGTTGCGTGGGTCATAATATTGACTGCTGTTGCCGTGAAATCCTAGCTCTTTAAACAAATATTGGTTGAGCGTCTGGATAATCTTGAGCGGATAGCTCTCGCCCGACAATCGAGTTGCGGCCTCTGCGGCTATCTGCTCTAGCTGGTTGAGGTAATCTTCGATCTGGAGCTGCGGATATTCTTCTTGCGCCAGATACAGCGCTGCTTTGGCTAGATTGATTTGAGGCTGATGGATTTCCTGATAGAAGCGCTGGCTAGCGGTCGAAAAAATCATGAGGCGTCTCTCAGCTGATTCAGCAGCCAGTTGAGGCGAGCTTTAGCTAGATCGAAATTATTGGCAATCTGGGGATCGACTTCTGGCTCTATCTCCGAAAACTGAGCTTTGGCATAGCCGAGCTGGCTCAGCGCATTCCGCAGCCGATCGGAAAGGAATACCGCTGTGGCGTGATAAAAATGGCTGGCAAACTCGGCGTCTTGCAGGAGCTTGGCGGCTAGCCTGCTGCGCGGAATCACCCAAATCAGCGAGTCTTCGGCGGCTTTGACGGTGGCAGAGGGTGGCCTAGCGTCAACAAAAGACATTTCGCCAGCAATTTCGCCAGGTCCTAGTCGGGCAATTTCTTCGCTCTCCAGCTGATTGCCTAGCGGATTCTCTGTCTGAACGCCTGGATGGGCTGTCACCACCAGCATTCCGGCTAGCACCATATATAGTGCGTCGGTGGGTTCACCTTGCTTAATCAAAACGCTCTCTGCCGTCACCCGCTTGCGCTTGCCCGCATTCAGCAGCCAGTCAAAGTCTCGGTCGCTGAACTCGGCCAGCATATATAGCGCTTTTGTCATGACAGGCTCAAACCATCAGCTCTAGAGCATCCAAGTCTACCGAAGATTGGTGCAGTTGAGCGCAGTCTGAAACATATCGCTAACTCATGATCGCTTGATGCCTTGCTAAAAGCAGTACAGGTTGCTAAAGGAGGGGATTTGTTCAAAGTCACACAGATTCAGTCAGCTTAGCAAGCCGTTTAAATGCCATTTGGGAGAAAGATTGGAAACTTGTCCAAGAAATGGACAATGCCGTTCGCATAGCGGTGCGGAGCACTATATAGGACTGGAAGCTCGCGTTGAATCGATTTGCTATCGAGTTTGAGGGCAGAATGCCCAGAGAGCTTTACTCCTGACACAAACCTATTGACAGACCTCAGTGGAATCCACAGAACATTGCCTTTAGGTATTACTTCACGTTACTCAGATTTTACTCCATCCGCCTGAAAGACCATTACAAGTCCTTAGAAACTTTGACATAGACCACTATTGCCGAATCAACAACTCGTGATCGCTTAATTTTAAGCATTGACAAATAAGTTTCAATTACCGCCACCACTAGCAACCTAAGCTGTATAACGGCTTGGGCTTCAGCGGCGGTAAATACCTTTTAGTTATTGTCAGAGTATTGAGCCCGTCCGCTGCAAGCCATGGTTAGGCATGAGTGTAGCAATGTTACCTAAGTAACTAAATCCATAATATTTTCTTGAAGATCTGGCTCTATTTTTTGCCAACTTCTGGCAATGTTAAAGTCCATATTAGTTTTAGCAATCTCTAGCAACGAGTCATCAATCAAGTATGTCTTATCTTCCTTCAACCAAATTAAAATCTCTGCTAAATGCCAAATAGAAGGTGTACCTTCATAGACGGGAAATGGAGATCTTGGCTCACTTTTTACAATGAGATTCCTAATATTTTGTCGAGTACATCCAAGAATTTTAGCTGTATCTGTCAACCCAACAAAATCTGGCATTGCTTCGATTAGGACGGCATGTGGGACAACTTTTTTTACATCAGAAATAGCACTAGAAATAGCTTCGTAAGCTGATGATGCCTCGCGAATAAAGTTCAACGCGATACACCCTTTCTTGCCAACGCCAATCAAGGCATCATCACAGCCACTTTCATGTAGTTGCTCAATATAATCATTAGGATCAGCTTGGGAATTTTGGAAATCAAACTTTAAGGTAAAGTCATACTCGTTCATTGCTCATTCCTCTTCCTCGCAAGAATCATCTACGTTGTTGTGCCTTGTGCAGTTGTCCACTATTCGACAAATCTGCTTCGCGTGATTTCCTGAGTTTTTTGGGGTACTCCAGATACTAGATATACAAAAAGTTCCACATCTACACTCTTTATCGTTGTAAGGGCAATAGATTTTACCCCAAGCATGTGCCCCACCGACATCAACTCGCCATCCATTTTGCTCGGCATACCTTAACGCCGCCTCAATCTCTGGCTTTGAGTGAGATCGTCTTGCCATAAGAACCTTTATTTGTATAGGCTAGACCTAAAACGAGTGATTGTCAAGTGACAACCATCTGCAAATTTCATTAGTGTAATGAAAAGACTAGCTTTCAAGGTGTGGCCTAACTTCTTTTTAGACGGAGCTAGCCCTCCTCAAATCTGTATAAGCCCTCCCCTCTGGGAGAGTTATGCAGATCTCGATCTGCCCCAATTACCCTGTACGGGATGTTCGCCCAGAGCGGATGTATACAGATTGATGTCTAGATATTAGCCCTCTACAAGCAGATTAGACAGCTTTCTTCATCTATATCTTCAGCCTAAGGGACTTGCGGGCTAATAGCATACCAATCAATTTATTCAAGGCTCCTGAGATTCGTTGTCTACCTGGTATTTTATTTTGACGCAAGTCCCTTAGCCAAGAAACGGGTCAAACCTGTGT
>CASBQH010000470.1 GCA_949127695.1 Synechococcales cyanobacterium PMM_0073 | reverse complement strand
GTCTTAAGCTCAACACCACGCCGCCGCAAAAAGTAGTCGTAGACGGCGAGATTATTGGCACGACGCCGGTTGAAGTTGAATGCATTCCGGGCGCACTGACGGTATTTGTGCCGTAATTTAGGCCGTAATTTAGGCCGTAATTTGTGCGTAACTGAGGCCGCAGCTTGGCTCGATTCAGGTTTAAGATCTAAGATCAAGGGCGTGCCATTTTTTAATCCAGCATGGATAGCGCCACACCGCCGGAAAATTGGGAAGAGGGAAATCTTTGGAGCCAAGTTTTAGCGCAGACGCAGTACGCCCTGCAAACCGGAGCGCTACAGCCGATCGAAACTAGCTGCGAAGTGATCCAGCAGGTGGGTCTAGAGTTTCTGGTGCGAATTTCCAGCAGTCTGAACCGTAAGGCTCAGGCTCAGGCTCAGCCCGCTGGAGCAGCGTTCAATCCATTTTTGCCCTATGACCCCGATCTATTTGTGGCTGATTTATCGCAGACGCATCTTTGTCTGCTGAACAAATACAACGTGACTCCGCATCATTTGCTGATTATTACCCGCGCTTTTGAGCCGCAAGCAACGCTGCTGAGCCTGCCTGACTTTGCCGCCCTCTGGCTCTGCATGAATCAGCTAGAGCAGCAGAAAATTGAGAGTCTCGGCTTCTACAATTCTGGCAAACAAGCTGGTGCGAGCCAGCCGCATCGCCATCTCCAGATCGTGCCGCTGCCCTTAGCGCCCTCGCATCGCCTGCCGATTCAGGCCGCGCTAGAAAAGTTAGAACTCCTCTCTGTCAACGGAGCAGCGACAGTTTGGCAGAGTCCCATGCTGCCGTTTGGCCATGCGATAGTTCGATTCTCTGCAACCCCGACGGCGACTGACGCTCATACCGCCTACCTGCTGCTGCTGAGCCAGCTCGGCTTAAACCAGCCTGAACCGCCGCCCTACAACCTGCTGGTGACGCGCCAGTGGATGCTGGTGGTGCCGCGTCGGCAGGAGCAGTTTGGCTCCATTCCGGTGAATGCGCTGGGCTTTGCGGGCAGTCTGTTTGTGCGCGATTTGGCGCAGCTGGCGCAGCTAAAGCAGCTGAAGCCGCTCCAACTGCTCGCAGAAGTTGCGACGAAACCAGCCTGTAACCTGCCCTAGTTTGCCTTTCAGTTTGGCTCAGCGGCTTCTGCCCCCAAGCGGAGCGAAGACTGAGAGGAACCGCGACGATTCAGCGCAATCGTGGCTCGTAGCGCATTCACCGCCTGCGAATACTGCGGATCGCTGTTGGTGCCGATCAGCGTCTGGTTGCCCACGAGCTGCCGTCGCTGCTGTTCGGTCAGGTTGATCTCAATGTCTGGGACAATGCCCAAGTGGCTGATGTCCGTACCGTCTGGCGTGTAGTAGTGGGCAATGGTCACGGCTAGCCCAGAGCCATCCGAGAGCGGATTGACAGACTGCACCAGCGCCTTACCAAAGGTTTGGCTGCCGACCACTACGGCACGCTGGTTGTCTTTGAGTGCGCCCGTCAGAATTTCGCTGGAGCTAGCCGAACCGCCATCTACCAAAACGGCCAGCGGCAGCTGCGTCAGCGCAGTCTGGTTGGCCTTGATCTGCTGACTCTCGCCCACTCGATCAATTGTTTGGACAATTGCACCGCTGTCGAGCCAGAGCCGCGAAATTTCGATGCTGGCTTGCAACAGCCCGCCCGGATTGCCGCGCAGATCTAGCACAAAGCCTTCAACGTTTTGCTTGAGCAGATCTTTCATGGCGTCGCGGACTTGCTCTGGGGCATGGCCGCTAAACTCGGTGAGGCGAATATAGCCAATCCGGGCGTTTGCTTCTTGGCGCAGCCCGTAGTTGACGTTGGACAGCTCAATCCGGGCACGCTTCAGGCTCAGATCAAACGGAGACTGACTGCCGCGCTCAACCCGCAGCGTAATCGGTGCGCCAATTTCGCCTTGAATCAGCCGAGAGGCTTGCTCCACCGTCATGCCGCGCGTAGACTTACCGTCAATTGCCAGAATTCGATCGCCTGCTATCATCCCGGCCTCGCTGGCGGGCGAATCGGCAATTGGCTCCACCACGGTTAAAATCTGTGACTCTGCATCTACCCGCAGCCGAATGCCGATTCCAGACAGTTCGCCTGAAGTCTGGCTAGTCAAGGCTTGATATTGTTCAGGATCGAGAAAGCGCGTGTAGGGGTCATTCAACCGCTTCAGCTCCTGCCGCAGTGCCTCATAGGCTTGAACTGGGCTGCTGTAGCTGCGGCTGAGCAAGCGCTGGCGAGCCGCCTGCCAGTCTGTGGCGTTAAAGGTGTCATCCACGTAATCCCGGTTTACAATCTGCCAGGCTTCATCTAAGACAGCCTTGGGGCTATTTTCAAACTCAGCCTGCACGGGCTTAGTCAGGCCAACAAACGAGATCAGGGCTACAGTTGCGCTCAGGCAGACGAGGGGCAAACGGAAAGAATCACGCGGTTGCTTCATGAAAACTGAACCTTAATCAAAAAGAATAAGTCGGTCAAGGAATATAAATCAGCGTAACCCGAGTCGCTCTATTTAGTCTCTATACTTGCAGTCTCTCTAATTACTTAAATTTCTACATCCAAAGCCTCTGTACAAACTTTGCTGATTAGTGTAGCAAAAGCTAGGCATAATTCTGGCTAGCCCGCTTAATTTTTAAGAATTCGCTCAGTCCTGACTCGGCGGCTTGACTCGGCTAGCTTTCCTTAAAGCCCACCACCATTTGCAGCAAGAAGTTTTTGCCACCTTTCTGGTGATATTTATCCGCCCAAGCGCGAATCGTTTCGTCGAGTTCAGTCAGGGCTGCCCCCATCTGCTCGACAGGAATATCTAGCTCTTCTAAAATTCTCATGCTGCCCGCCCGCCGCTCTGACCAGTCTTTCATCATCCGAAAAAAGCGAGCCGTGTCGTCAATCATCGTATAGGCGCGCTCTTCTTCGTCGGCGGGCGCATAGGAGGAGCGGGTGAGCGCATAAAAAGGCAGGCTCCAAGGGGAGTCAATTCGGGTGATCGTGCCTGAATAGAGCAGGCGGCGCTTGATATGTTCGGCAAAGGCTTCGCTTAGCGGCATCTGCCGATCGGCGGGCAGATCACGCTGCGACTGATTGTGCAGATGTTCAATCATGTCCACCAGCTGAAAGGCGTTAATCAGCTGAGCATTGGGCAGATTGGGCGGCAGCTTTTCTTCAATCTGGCGCTTTTCTTCTGGCATCAGGCTCGTGCCGGGTACGCGCGAGCGTCCCGGCTGCCAGGGATATTGTTCCAGCCAAATATAGGGAAACTCAATCAGATAGCTCGGCTCCTGCGATCCCAGCATCTTTAAGATTTTGCCTTCAGTCAATGCCTGCCGCACTTCTTCAACAATCACCTTGACCCGCTTCGGCTCAATATGGTGCAAATGCCCCGTCATTCGCAGATTTTGATCCTGCTCTAGATAGGTCATGTAGATTGCACATTTGGCCGCAGTGGCGGCTGCATCTAAAAAAGCGCCATGCCGATGCCCGCCCATCCGCATGGCGCTAAAGGCAAGGTAGATCATGATCTGATCGATCGCACTGGGGCTGAGGCGTTTAATCAGATCGACATCGTTCGTCATCGCGACACTCAATAAACCTTTGTCAAAAACGCTAGAACCAAAATCATTCTAAGGAGAGCCAATTTGGCAACTGCCCTAGCCATCAGCCCCTCACCGTATATTTGCAGGCTGGTAAAGGAACTGTATAGATTGCCGTTAGATTGACTGGGATCGGTTTTCAGGCAGAGCTGACAAATAGAGCCGCAGACTCACTCTGACCCGCTCCACTCTTGCTCCACTATACATACTACTGAGTATTTCTCTAAGCGAGGCAAACTGTGAACAATTGCCGCAGGCTGAAATGAACGGGCTATATTCATCTGTCGTAAAACTCAATCCTGCCGAGACTCAATTGCCAGGAGCCAGCGCAATAGAGCGGGGGAAACTCAAATGCTTGGACTTAACGGGAAAAGCTAGCCGGGGCAGTGGCAAAACTCACAGCGTTTGGAGGTTTGGAGTTAAAAACTCAGGAATTGAGATCGGTAATTGAGACCTTAATCACAAGACTGTAATCACGAGACCTTAATCACTTGCAGGCAACAACTAACGACCGCTGCCGCGATTAAAGGCAGGACGAATCACACCGAAAATGCCAGCTGAGACTGCGGAAAATTGGGTAGTCATGGTAGGTTACCGTATCAACATCATCTATTAGTTGATACAGTGACCTGACTGCTGAATCAGGACAAAACGATTTAAGTTGAGTAAACAGCAGCAAAAGATGCTACTAGATCAGCAGTAGCAAAGTACCCATGACCGATCTAGGCGGAAGTGAAGCATGAATTCAGTTTGGCAGCATCTGACCTTAACGAACCTCTCAGCCCGACAGTGGATGGAGTCTAGCTATCTGCGGCATCTGATTGGCCTGCTGAGCAGCTGGCGGCAAGGCAGCTGGTTGATGCAGTGGGCAGAACCCATCGCTGGACTGCTGGTAATGCTGCTGTTTGGCGTCGCACCCTTTGCCTCGAACAGCCTGATTGGTATCTTGCTGCTGGCCTGCGCCGGATTCTGGGCGCTGCTCACCCTGAGCGATGAGGCAGAACCTGGAACTCAGATCACAGCCATTCATCTGCTAGTGATACTGTACTGGGGAATTGCGGTTGTGGCAACTGCTGCTTCTCCGGTAAAATCTGCCGCGCTAGAAGGACTGACCAAACTCAGCCTCTATATGCTGCTGTTTGGCCTGCTAACGCACCTGTTGCGAAATCCGCGCATTCGCTCAGCCCTGGTGGCGGTCTATCTGCTGGTGGCGCTGGTGGTGAGCATTTTCGGGCTGCGGCAGTGGTTTTTTGGAGCTGACGCGCTGGCCACCTGGGTTGATCCTGAATCATCGCTGGCGGGCACCACCAGGGTCTACAGCTTTTTGGGCAACCCAAACCTGCTGGCGGGCTACCTGCTGCCTGCGGTAATTTTGAGCGCTGCTGCCTGTTTTGCCTGGAAGCGCTGGCTGCCAAAGCTGCTGGCGACCACCATGTGGCTGGCCAATTCGCTCTGCCTAATTCTCACCTTTAGTCGAGGCGGCTGGATTGGCTTTGTGGTGGCCAACTTTGTGATGCTGATTTTGCTGGTGCATTGGTTTAGCATCTATCTGCCGCGCTTCTGGCGCAGATGGGCGATGCCGATTTTGCTGGGCGGTTCAGTTGGGCTGGTGGGGCTGGCCATTCTGGCACTGCCGCCGCTGCGCGACCGGGTGATGAGCATGTTTAGCGGTCGGGAAGACAGCAGCAATAATTTTAGAATTAACGTCTGGATGGCGGTGATTGAGATGATCAAAGACCGCCCGATTATTGGGATTGGACCAGGCAATGATGCCTTTAACCAGATCTACCCGCGCTATCAGGTTACGGGCTACACGGCACTCAGCGCCTACTCAATTTTTCTAGAGGTGGCGGTTGAGGCGGGTTTGATTGGGCTGAGCTGCTTTTTGTGGCTGCTG
>CASBQH010000469.1 GCA_949127695.1 Synechococcales cyanobacterium PMM_0073 | reverse complement strand
GTGGCCTTTAGTCCAGATGGCCAGACGATTGTCAGTGGCAGTGATGACAAGACCATCCGGCTGTGGGACATAGAAGGCAGTCCCATCGGCCAACCCTTTGTTGAGCATGAAGCCTCTGTCTGGTCAGTGGCCTTTAGTCCAGATGGCCAGACCATTGTCAGTGGCAGTCGTGACAAGACTATCCGGCTGTGGAACAGGCAAGGCAATCCCATCGGCCAACCCTTTGTCGGGCATGAATCCGTTGTCTTGTCTGTGGCATTCAGTCCAAATGGCCAGACGATTGTCAGTTGCGGTGGTGACAAGACCATTCGGCTGTGGGACAGAGAAGGCAATCCCATCGGCCAACCCTTTGTGGGGCATGAAGCCCCTGTTAACTCTGTAGCGTTCAGTCCAGATGGCAAGATGATTGTCAGTGGCAGTGATGACAAGACCCTTCGGCTATGGCGCGGCAATTGGCAATCTTGGTTAGATGTTTGTTGTCAGCGGCTGGGCTATCATCTGGTTTCAGAAGATCCAGCTCTGGAGATGACCACCGCCGATCCGGGAGCCATCCTGCGGTCTGAAAATCCCGCTATCACAACCACCCAAAAAGCCTGCGCCACTTGCCAGAAATATGCCTGGAGCGATGAGGCCGGTCGCCAGACCCTAGCCCGAATTCTGCGACGGCAGGCCAATGATTTAGCGCGTTTTGGCCAACCAGAGCAAGCAATCGCAAAACTCCAGCAGGCAATGGCACATGACCCCAATCTGCGGCCAGAGCTAGAGCCGTTAGCCGCAGCTCTCGCGGCCCAATAGCTTAGCTCTCAGGCAACTTCGGCTTTTCTGGAAATTTACATTTCACCGAAATCTCAAAATTCGCTTCAGCAGAACCCTCCGCCAAAATCGGCATTCCCGTCTTGCCCACCACCTTCAAGCCAAACTTCAGGCTCAGCTCCTCCACCTCCGCCCCACCCAAGTCTTTAAACGCGCCAATCGCATACCAGGCATAAGCCCGAATTGTGCCGTGAATCTCCTTCAGCTTCGCCACCGCATCCTCAGTCACCCCCATCGCCTCGCGCTCATCGTCATCCAGTCTCCCCGGCGACGGCAGCTCAGGCGGCAGCAGTTCAGGATTCTTCGACTCAACAAACATCGTATAAGTCGTGCCATCTTCATCTTGCAGCAGCACAGCTTGAACATCAGACATAAGTCACCCCAAAATAGCTCCGAGGTGATCGTATCGCCAAACCTCTCCCAAACTCCGCTCCGCCCAGATGTACAGCTCAACCTTGATAAGTAGTTGTACAGAATTAATTACCTATGAACTGGGCTGGAAACCTTAATCCGCTGTGACATGGTGTGTAAATTATCTTGTTCGACTACTTATATGCCGGAGTGGCCTATCTGGAGTGGCCTATTTGTAACGGCTTATGGACAACACACTACAAGTTTGTCTAACTGACTCCAGCAACCCACAGTACCCAAGCGGGTACTTTTGGGTCACTGACGGATGCCGGGGCGCTAGTGAGAGGGCGCTGGCTAAAGCGGGCTGCTGAAGGTTAACCCAGCGGCTAGCCCTTGATTCAACCACTCAGCGGTCGCCTGCCGATCCAGCGGATGAGAAAACAGAAATCCCTGACCTAGCCCACATTTGAACAGCTTGAGCTGAGCCATTTGGCGATCGGTCTCAATACCTTCTGCCGCCACGTTCATGCCCAAATTCCAGGCCAGCGCGATCACGGTGCGGGTAATTTCCAGCTTTTCCAGGTCGCTATCGGCGCTGTCAATAAACGAGCGGTCGATTTTTAGCGTATCAATTGGAAAGCGATGCAGATAGCTGAGTGACGAATAGCCCGTGCCAAAGTCATCCATTGCCAGCTGCACGCCAATTGCCTTGAGCTGCTGCATCATCTGGACGGCGGCATCCGCATTGGTCATAATCACGCTTTCAGTAATTTCTAGCTTCAGCCGCTGCGGTTCTAGGCCAGTCTCCTGCAAAATCTGGGCGATTTGCGCTACCAGATCTGGCTGGGAAAACTGCTTGCCCGACAGATTCACGCTCATGGTCAAATGGCTCTCTAGCTTAAACTCGGCCTGCCACTGCTGCATCTGAGCGCAGGCTTCACGCAGCACCCACCAGCCTATTGAAATAATCAGCCCGGTTTCTTCGGCCACGGGGATAAATTCAGCGGGCAGCAAGAGGCCGCGCGTTGGGTGCTGCCAGCGCAACAGCGCCTCAAATCCGGTCAGCCGCTGGTTATTCAGCGCCAGAATCGGCTGGTAAAACAGCTGTAGCTCCTGCCGCTCAAGCGCTCGCCGCAGGTCAGCTTCTAAGTGCAGCAGCGTCATCGCCTGCTCATGCATGTTGGGCGTAAACACCGTGTAGCACCCGCGTCCGGCGGCCTTAGAGCAATACATCGCCGTGTCGGCATCGCGCAGCAGTGCTGCTTTGTCGGTATAGCGCTCGGTATCTAGCACCAGGCCAATGCTGGCGTTGACAAATACTTCTTGCCCAGCCAGCCGAAAAGGCTCCCGTAGCTCTGCGCTGATTCGCTCTACCAGCGTCATTGCATCGTCTGACTCCTGGATATCTTCCAGCAAAATCGCAAACTCATCGCCGCCCAGCCGCGCACAGGTATCGCTAGAGCGTAGGCAGCGCCTGAGCCGCTCCGCAGTCGCCACTAATAGCTGATCGCCCACCAGATGCCCCAAGCTGTCGTTGATCACTTTGAAGCGGTCAAGATCCAAAAACAACACCGCAAACGCAGCCTGCTGCCGATTGGTGCGGGCGATTGCCCGGTCGAGTCGGTTGGTAAACAGCGCCCGATTCGCCAAGCCAGTCAGCTCGTCATGCAGGGCAATATGCAGCAGCTGATCTTCAGCCTGCTTGCGAGCCGTCACATCAGTTTGGGAGCCAGCAATCCGGTAGAACTGGCCAGCGGCATCACAGACTGCTAGCCCTCGGCTCAGCATCCAGCCGTAGCTGCCGTTTTTTTGGCGCAGGCGAAACTCGCTTTCAAAATGTGCCGTCAGCCCTTCGCGGTGATGCCGGATTTCCAGCTGCACTCGCTCGTAGTCGTCCGGGTGAATTCGGTCAAACCATTCCTGCGGGCTATTGCCAATTTCGGCTTCGCTGTAGCCCAGCATATTTTTCCAGCGACTCGAAAAA
Organism: Synechococcales cyanobacterium PMM_0073; assembly: GCA_949127695.1. Lineage (GTDB taxonomy): Bacteria > Cyanobacteriota > Cyanobacteriia > Elainellales > Elainellaceae > Elainella. Next base: position 5,426 of record CASBQH010000469.1, on the reverse strand, counting down.
TACACCTCGTTGCTGCGAAGGTTCCAGTCCCAGAGTCCGCCGTTCGCACCGCTGGCGGCCAAGGCATAGCGCTCTTCGCTTTCTCGTAGCGCCGCTTCTATCCGCTGGCGCTCCACAATTTCAGTTTCGAGCGCCTGCTTGGCAATCTCGGCGGTTTCGGCGCGCACAATCGCGGCTTTGGCCTGCGTCATCACGGTTTCGAGGCGATGTCGGTCAATGGCCGTCGAGGTGAGGCTGGCGACTGCTTTTAAAAAGATTAGATCGTCACCCGAAAAACTCCGCTGCGTCTGGCTATGCAGGCTGAGGATGCCAAACGGACGATCAAAATTGGCAATCAAGACGCTCATGCTGCTGACCACGCCCTGCCGTTGCAACAAATCAAGCTGGGCAAAGCGGCGCTCGGTGCGGAGGTTGTCAATCACCACAGGCTGACTGGTTCGCAGCATATAGTCAGAGGGCGAGTTGGGCGTCACGGGCGTCACCTGCTGGGCGGCAGCTCTCCAGCCTGCTCCAGCTCGCAGCCTCAGCCCATTTAAATCGCTCAGCAGCTCCAAGATCTCGACGCGATCGACTTTGAGCGTCCGCGCCACCAGATCAGATACCTTGTCAAGCAGTTCACTCAAATCAATCTCGGCCAACGCCTGCTGAGCCAGTTTGGCTAAGGCTTCCTGCTGCTGAGAACGGTGCTCTAAGGCGATCAGCATTCGGTTAAATTCGCGCGTGACGTTGAGAATTTCGTCGCGGCTAGCGCCAGATTCGGCCAGGTTCGGAGGTTCGGGGATGCGGACGCTGATATTACCTGCTGCCACCTGCAAAGCAGCTTGGCTGAGCTGCTTCAGCCGTCGCAGTATGCCTAGATAGAGCACCAGCATCAGCGCTGCGCTCTGGGCTGAAATGCCGAGCGCTGAGGTCATTAGAGTTGAGAGTGTTGCAGCATTGATGGTCTGATTGCGCTCCTGCAATGAGCTATAGATTGACAGACTGGCGACCGTTTTGCCCTCCATCACCAGCGGCACAATGGTCTCTAGCTGTGCCGCTGGCTCGTCAATCACCTGGCTAGCTTTACCCGTCAGCAGCGGCGCAATATCAGCAGATCCTACTGCATAGTTTGCAGGCAGCTTAGCGTCAGAACCTGCCCAGAGCTGCGGCTGCTGATTAATTATCCGATAAATATGAATTTCGGCAATGGAAGCATCGTGCCGCTTCAGCTCTTGCAGAAATCGGCTAGTGGCGGAGCGATCGGCTAAATCTAGATGCTGACTCGCTTTGAAGCTGGACTGCACCAAATTGGCGACCTGGAGCGCCTGCGCTTTATAGCATTGATCAATTTGCTTGCGAATAATTGCCACGCTGTTAAGACTGAGAGCGCTGGCTGTCAAAATCGCAATTGCCGCGAGCGGAATGCCAATTTTGTCGGCAATGGGCAGCTCTCGCTCAATCCAGCGCAGCGGTCTATTTAGCCCAGCCAATCTGCTCATTTCCCGACCCCAATAGGCAATCCGGCTTGATATAAGCCGAGCTTATGCCAAACCGTCACGACAGGTTCAGGATTCCCAAAATCTGCTGAGGTAAAGCGCTTTGGGGTTCAGGGCAATAGTTTGGGAGCGTTGAGCAGCCAGAGTTTTTCCAGCATCTGCACCTGACGACGCAGCTTGGCTCTGCGATGGCGGCGGTGAGTGCTGACGCTCAGACAAATCACTACGGGCAGAAACAACAGCAGGCAGCCGAGCGCAGTTTGCAGGCTGGACGAGGCTGGAGCTACAGGTTCTACAGATGCTGCGGGCTGAGAGGCATGAGAAAAGCTTTGCATCATAATTTGGGGTTCAGTTTAATTAGCGGAACATGCCCTCTTAGCATGGCCAGCCTAGATCAAATTCAAACGCAAATCTGATGAAGAAACGTTTAAAAGTATTTGAAGATACAGAAAAAATAAAAAATAAATTTTTCGCTCAATTTTATGTGATGAGCGGGAATTCCTGCTCCAGTTCTCAAAACCTGCGTTATACAGGAGGGCAATTGAGTTTTGGCAAACTCTAGCTGCTTTACAATCTCTATCTAAGTACTATGAATCGCGTTCTCACTCTGGCAATTTGGCTCGTTCCGACCGTGGCTGTTCTCACTCCAGCAGCTGTGCTAAACCCCGTGGCGCAAGCCAATGCTGATCCGCTGCTGGCCTGCATCAACGCGGCGGTGCTGAAGCTAGACGGCGTACCTCGCTCTGATATCACAGCTAGTCTGGCCGGATCGGGATCAGGCGCTCAAGAGGTGAACTGGCAGGCCAAAAACGGCAGTTCTGGGTTCTGTCAGGTGGGCGAGACGGGGCAAGTCACCCAGGTCAAGGTTGAAGTGGCCGTAGAGCAGGCCAATCCGGTGCGAGCCTTGACGCCAGCGGTCAGTGGCGTGGCACCAGGAACTCAGGTTTGGGTCAACACCACCGCAGGCGCAATCAACGTCCGCAGCAGTCCCGGCGGCGAGGTTGTCGGCAGCGCAGCCAACGGTTCGCCGCTGACTATGACGGGGAAAACCGACGGTGAATGGGTTGAAGTCACAGGCGGCAAATGGGTCTCGCAATATCTGCTCACGACCTACCAGGCCAACCCGATTGCCGCTGCGGGTGAAGCCGCCCCTAGCACTGCTCAATCTACGGCGGGCGGATCTCAAATTGCCACCCCGGACGGCGGTGGCGTCAACCTGCGGCAAACTCCGGGCGGCGAGGTGATTGGCGGACTGGCCGATGGCACCACGGTGCGGCTGACCGGACAGACCGAGGGCAACTGGGCTGAAATTGAAGGCGGCGGCTGGGTCTCTGTGGACTATCTGCGCTGAGTGGCTGCTCACAGAAAGATTGCGAACTGTAACGAAATGTTGCCAATTTTTTATCAATTTGTGTCAGTTGTGGGGTCAAACCTAGATCTGGTATAGGTTTTCTGGTACAAACACATATGTAACGTTTTGCAATTCAGCGCTGTGGCAGCAATCTCTGCTGAGTCTGCTCAGCGCTGTTTGAAGCGCTTGCCGCTCTGAACTAGAGCGCTTCGAGAGTTCGCAAATCGTCTACTGCCGACCCATTTGACCGAATCTTTGAGACAAGGAGCCTAACCGCATGTTCACCCACGTCAAGCCCACGATCCGGCATATCGTTCCCGAAAACCTTCAGGGGCGGAAGCTGATTAAGGTGGTCTATGTCGTGCTAGAGCCGCAATACCAGAGTTCGCTCTCGGCAGCGGTGCGTTCGATTAACCAGACCAATCCCGATATTGCAATTGAAATCAGCGGCTATCTGCTAGAAGAACTTCGCAGCCCCGAAAACTACGAAGCGCTCCAGCAGGATGTCTCTGAGGCCAATGTGTTTATTGCCTCGCTGATTTTTATTGAAGAGCTAGCCGAAAAAGTAGTGACTGCCGTCGAGCCACACCGCGATCACCTGGATGTGGCGGTGGTTTTCCCTTCGATGCCGCAGGTAATGCGCCTCAACAAGATGGGCAGCTTTTCGATGGCGCAATTGGGGCAGTCCAAGAGCGCGATTGCTCAGTTTATGCGGAAGCGCAAAGAAAAGTCGGGGGCTTCGTTCCAAGACGGAATGCTGAAGCTGCTGCAAACCCTGCCCAAAGTGCTGAAATACCTGCCGATGGACAAGGCGCAGGATGCCCGCAACTTTATGCTCAGCTTTCAATATTGGCTGGGCGGCTCTGCCGACAACCTGGAAAACTTTCTGCTGATGCTGATCGATAAGTACGTGGCTCCTAGCAATAGCAAGAGCCTCTACCGCGACCCGGTGACTTACCCTGACCTGGGCATCTGGCATCCGCTGGCTCCGCAGATGTTTGAGGACTTGAAGGAGTACCTCAACTGGTTTAACTCGCGTCAAGATGTGCCACCTGAAGTAAAAGATCCGCTGGCTCCCTGCATTGGTCTGGTGCTGCAACGCACGCATTTGGTCACAGGCGACGACGCGCATTATGTGGCGATGGTGCAAGAGCTAGAGAGCATGGGCGCAAAGGTCGTGCCGGTGTTTGCCAGCGGCCTCGATTTCTCCAAGCCGGTGGACGCCTTCTTCTACGACCCGATTACCAAAAGCTCAATGGTGGACGTGGCGATTTCGCTGACCGGCTTTGCGCTAGTGGGCGGCCCCGCTCGTCAGGATCACCCCAAGGCAATTGATGCGCTGAGTCGGCTGAACCGGCCTTACATGGTGGCGCTGCCGCTGGTGTTCCAAACCACCGAAGAATGGCAGGACAGCGATCTGGGGCTGCACCCAATTCAGGTGGCGCTGCAAATTGCCATCCCAGAGCTAGATGGCGCGATTGAGCCGATTATTCTCTCTGGACGCGACGGCAATACGGGTCGAGCGATTGCCCTGCAAGATCGGGTCGAAGCAATCGCCCAGCGGGCAATGAAATGGGCGAACCTGCGTCGCAAGCCAAAGCTGACCAAAAAGCTGGCGATTACGGTATTCAGCTTCCCGCCTGACAAAGGCAATGTGGGCACAGCGGCTTACCTAGACGTGTTCGGCTCGATCTTTGAAGTCCTGAAGGCAATGCAGCAGAACGGCTATGATTTGCAGGACGTACCCGAAACTGCCGAAGAGCTGATGGCCGCCGTCATCCACGACGCGCAGGCGCAGTACAGCAGCCCCGAACTCAACGTGGCCTACCGGATGTCGGTGCCGGAATACGAAAAGCTGACGCCTTACCACCATCGTTTAGAGGAATCCTGGGGGCCAGCTCCCGGCCATCTGAATAGCGACGGCCAAAACCTGCTGATCTTCGGCAAGCATTTCGGCAATGTTTTTATTGGCGTCCAGCCCACCTTTGGCTACGAAGGCGACCCGATGCGGCTGCTGTTTTCACGCTCGGCCAGCCCGCACCACGGCTTTGCCGCCTACTATACCTATCTGGAGCATGTCTGGCAGGCAGATGCGGTGCTGCATTTTGGCACGCATGGTTCGCTGGAGTTTATGCCCGGTAAGCAGATGGGCATGTCGGATGAGTGCTACCCGGATAGCCTGATTGGCAATATTCCCAACCTCTACTACTACGCTGCGAATAACCCCTCAGAGGCGACCATCGCCAAGCGCCGCAGCTACGCTGAAACCATCAGCTCCCTGACGCCGCCTGCCGAGAATGCCGGACTCTACAAGGGTTTGAAAGAGCTGAGCGAGCTGATTGCCTCCTACCAAACGCTCAAAGGCAGCGGGCGAGCCGTGCCGATCGTCAACGCGATGATTGACAAGTGCCGTCTGGTGAATCTAGACAAGGATATTGCCCTGCCCGAGGGCGACGATGCTTCGATTCTGAGCGCCGAAGATCGCGATACGCTGGTCGGCAAGGTCTACATCAAGCTGATGGAAATCGAGTCGCGCCTGTTGCCCTGTGGTCTACACGTCATTGGCAAACCGCCCACTGCAGAAGAAGCGATCGCCACGC
>CASBQH010000468.1 GCA_949127695.1 Synechococcales cyanobacterium PMM_0073 | reverse complement strand
AGTTCAAATCGCTCAGATCGCCTAAAATACTTTAGTTTGTGATTGAAGAATTTTTGTCGCCTGACTCTTGAGCTAGGCGGCAGAGCAAATTCTCGGGTTCCTGATGCTTAGATTCTCAGACAGGTCGATGTTCTGCGTCTAGCCAATTTGCACAGAGCGTTGAAGCGGTCTGGCAGACTCGTTTTGGTGGCAAGTAGCGCCCATCCATGCCTACTTTTCTGTTGCACCCCTTTTAATTTTAACCGACGGCACTACCTATGACTTTCCTTAACCCTTTGGCTCTAGTTTTCGTTGATGCGGCAGTTGAAGACTATCAGCAGCTTACCAGCAGCCTTCCTGACGGCTGTCCAGTGGTGATCCTTCATCCAGGGCAAGACGGCCTAGAGCAGATCAGCCAAGCTCTGGCGGTTTACCAAAATGTTGAAAGCCTGCATATTGTTTCGCATGGTCAGCCCGGTGGACTGTTGCTGGGCAATCGGCTGCTGGATCAGCGCAGCCTAGAAAATTCTGCGGCGGCAGTGCAAGGCTGGGCAAGGGCGCTTCAGCAGCAGGCATCTATTTTGCTCTATGGCTGTCAGGTGGCGGCAACTGAAGCAGGCCGTGAGTTCGTACAAAGACTGCGACAGCTGACAGGGCATGAGGTAGCTGCTTCCACCACGCTAACGGGTGCAGCAGCGGGCGGCGGCAACTGGCAGCTAGAGTTTGTCACCGGCGCAGTCTCGCCCCAAATTCCCTTTTCAGCCGAGGCTTTGGCCAGCTATCCGCATACGCTACCTGTGTTGCTGAACGAAACTTTTACCGGCAACACGGTCACAGGTAACTGGCTGTTTGGCATAGGCACAGGTTCAGCCAATCCTTTCTTAACGTCCAGCCCCAACGTCGCGCCTCCAGCCAACGGGCTACCCGGTAGCGCTACGCCGATTGATCCAACCGGCGCAGGCACGCTGCGATTGACCAATAACGCTGCCAATCAGTCTGCTTTCGTGATCTACAACGACCCCTTCGCCTCAAGCGCCGGGGTCAGCGTCGAGTTTGACTTTTTTGCCTACAACGGCAGCGGCAGCGGTGCGTCAGCAGGCGGAGACGGCATTAGCTTTTTCTTGATTGACGGGGCGACTCCTGCCGTCACAGCCGGTGCGTTTGGCGGATCGCTGGGCTATGCCCAAAAGATCCAAGACGGGATTGGTGGGATTGAAGGGGGCTATGTCGGCATTGGTCTGGATGAGTTTGGCAACTTCTCTAGCCGCAATGATTTTCCTGGCGGCCCTGACCAGCGAGTGGGCCCAGCCACAGACAATGGCCCCGTGATCGACTCTGTGAGTGTGCGCGGACGGGTGGGCGCTACCACCTTAGACGGCTACAACTTTCTGGGCACTTCAGGCACATTGCCCTCCAGCATCGATAACTTTACTGCGACTACCCGAACAGCAGCAACAAGGCGCGCCAGACTGGATATCACCAGAGCCGGTCTGCTCAGCGTTAAGGTTGATTTAAATGGCGATGGCGACTTCCTGGATCTCAGCGAAGCCCCATCCACGCTGACGAACATCAATATCGTGACGGCAAACGGCGGCGTAGCTCCAGCCACCTACAAGTTTGGTTTTGCCAGCTCGACCGGCAATGCCACCAATATTCACGAAGTTCGCAATCTCACCATCACCACTTTTTCAACGCCGCCTACTGTCAGCGATGCCAGAGTTGGGGTGCCGCCCAGTTCAACGGTGAATGTAACCGGTCTGGCAGCAACCGACGCTGAAACCAGCATTGCCTTCTACACCATTCTGACCGTGCCAGCCCCAGATCAGGGTGCGCTGTTCCTCGGCAATCCGGCAGCAGGCGGCACGCCGGTAATCGCAGGCCAGACGCTGACGCCCGCTCAGCTGCCGCTCTTATTTTTCCAGTCAGTGCCCGGTTTTACGGGCAGCAGCTTCACCTATACCGCCACCGACACCGATACCGACGTGGCGCAGCCGCCCGGTACAGTGACGCTGTTTCGGATTGAACCGCCGCCGCCCGGTACTCCTGATCCGGGCAATCCGGGTAATCCGGGCAATCCAGGCAATCCGGGCAACCCAGGTATCCCCGGCAACCCAGACGGTTCTGACGACTGCCTGCCGGGTAAGACCCGCAGAGTCTCCTCAGACAACGGTGGCAAACTCACCGGTGGCCGCAATTCTGACCGCCTGCGGGGACGCAATGGCAATGATCGGATCGAAGGAAAAGGCTGCAACGACCTGCTGAGAGGCGGCAGAGGCAACGACTTTCTGCGGGGCAACGCCGACAATGACATTCTGCTGGGGCAGCAAAATAACGACATCCTCCGGGCAACCGGCGGCGATGACCAGGCAAACGGTGGCCTGGGTCGCGATCGGATTAACATGGGCAGTGGCGATGACCGCGCCAAAGGGGGTCGGGGCAACGACCGGCTGAATGGCCGGACAGGCCGTGATCAGCTCAACGGCAACCGAGGTAACGACCGGCTCAGCGGCCATGAAAATAACGATATCCTGGACGGCAACCAGGGCAATGATCGGCTCGACGGCGGCGATGGCGACGACCAGCTGAACGGCGGCTTGCAGCGCGACAGACTCTTGGGACGCTCAGGCAGCGATACAGCGTTT
>CASBQH010000467.1 GCA_949127695.1 Synechococcales cyanobacterium PMM_0073 | reverse complement strand
TGTCGGATCATCCGATGACGCGAGCGGTGTTGAAAGACCTGACCAATGGATAGCCAGATTCTGCGAAAATTAGTAGAGCGGCTGATGAGCAAGGCATGACCAAGAATAAGGACTATCGTAAACAGTTAGAAGGCCAACGTCGCGCCCTCGAAGAACATCTAGATAAACTTGCCAATGAGCGCAGTAAGTCAATAGCGGAGCAAGATCAGGGATTGATCCGGCATTGGGAAAAGACAGTCCTCAACTGTCGTCAACAAATTGTCAAACTTGAACGGAGGCTCAGCCGATGATTGCTAGATTTGAAAAGTCGTTGATCAGTCTAAACCGTCACCTTGCAGACTACCGCCCGCAGCTAGAGCAAGCCATCAGAGCCATCGAAACTCTACAGTCTACCGACTCTAGCTCCGAAGAATTTAGTCAGGCGCTGGCCGATCTGCATGTCGCAGCAACAGTTCTAGAACCCTACTCCGAAGGAATCGTCGAGGCAATCGACCAATTCACCGAAGACCGGCCTGATTAGCGCCCAGCAAGCGCGGCCTGCTGAAATCAATGCCGCATGAAAGAGGCAGGGCGAGCGTCACCGTCGGAGCATCCGGTGACGCGGGCTGGCGCAGATTCGGGCAGAGCAGACGGGCTAAACTAAGAGCGTCAGTTAAAGGCAGCACCCATGACCGAAATCATCTTTCTGGTTGAAGACGATCCAGAAGGCGGCTACACAGCCAGAGCCATCGGAGAATCCATCTTCACCCAAGCCGACAGCCTCAAAGACCTCAGAATCTATCTGCGCGATGCCGTTCACTGCCACTTTGCAGACGAGCAAACCCGTCCTAAACTGATTCGGCTCCACATTGTCCATGATGAAGTCATCGCCTCATGAAGTTGCCCCGCGATCTCTCCGGTGAAGCGCTAGCGAAAATCTTGAAGCAACTTGGCTATAAAACCGTCCATCAAACCGGCAGCCATATTCGTCTCACCACAGAACAAAACGGTGAGCACCATCTCACAGTCCCGAACCACAGCCCAATCAAAATCGGCACACTCAACGCCATTCTGCGAGACATTGAGACTCACTTTGAACTGACCCGTGAGCAACTCATAGAACGCCTTTTCTCATAATTCAGACTATTGCAGGGCAAGCGGCAGAACTGTCAGATCATCCGACGATGCAGGCGGTGTTGAAAAATTAACCCATAGATAGGCGGATTTTGCAAAAATTAATAGGGCGGCTTGTGAGCGAGACATGACCAAGAATAAGGATTATCGCAAACAGTTAGAAGGACAACATCGCGCCCTCAAAGAACATCTAGACAAGCTCGCCAATGAGCGCAACAAGCCAATAGAGGAGCAAGATCAGGGATTGATCCTACATTGGGAAAAAACAGTGCTTAGCTGCCGTCAACAAATTGTCAAACTTGAGCGGAGGCTCAGCCAATGATTGCCAGATTTGAAAAGTCGTTGACCAGTCTAAACCGTCACCTTGCAGACTACCGCCCGCAGCTAGAGCAAGCCATCAAAGCCATCGAAATTCTACAGTCCACCGACTCCAACTCCGAAGAATTTAGTCAGGCGCTAGCCGATCTGCATGTCGCAGCAACGGTTCTAGAACCCTATTCCGAAGGCATTGTCGAAGCCATCGACCAGTTCACCGAAGATCGGCTTGACTAGATTGCCGCAAGCAGCCTTTTGAAAGCAGCTTTGGCGGCGGCTGAGATTGTTCTTCACCAATCGCAGCAGATAGCCGAGGCGGGGCGAGCGGCGGAACTCTTCAAATCACGACTGAATCGGCGGCGTAACCCCTCGCTGCACCAGCGTTTCCTCTAGCTCACGCAGAAACTCAAAGTCTGATTCGGGCAGATCAGGCTGTCCCTGCAAAAAGCCGAAAGCGCGGCGAAACTGCTCTGGGCTGGCTGCGATGGGCGCTTCTAAGTGGCAGGGCAAAATCCGCTCAAAGTCCCAGCTTGCCACCCGCTCCACCCAGGCGAGCGTCGCTTCTGGCGCACGGTTGAGAATCAACGCCTGCAAAACTGGCGCGACAAACAGCTGACCGCCTCGATGCAATGCCGCGAACGACTCCTGCCAGTTGGCTTTCCAACGAAACGGAAACAGGCCGAAATAGGCTTTTTTAGAGCGGTCGGGCGCTTTAACCGCCTCGCGCAGCAGCTCCGCCAAACCGGGCACAGTCAGAGCGCTGGGCTGAAAGTAAAAGGCAAACAGGGCAGTCCGCCACCAGCCTTTGCGACGATTGGCAGGATGATCAATCGGGTTGTCCAAGGCGCTGTCTTTGGCGTGAAACAGCAGCGGGAACGGGTCGAGCTGCACCACCGCAGGCGGATCGTTGGGGACTGACAGCACCGAGTCCGTCACCAGCAGGCTGCGCGAACGACGGTGATAAAAGGCGACTTCGGCAAACGGACCTAGCCCCAGCTGAATTGGACCCAGCATCGCATAGTCAAACTCGTCGGCAAACGGGGCATCAGCGCTCTGCTCTGGCAAGATCTGCACCCGCGCCATTGGGAAGCCCAGCCAGCGCAACGGCAGATTCAGCGGAAAGCTCCACTGATGCGGCGCAATATATACCTGAGCCGTAGCAAACCGCCGCGCAAACGGCCCGACAAACACCTTATGCTCCAGCCCCGAAACCGTCGGCAGAATAATGTACTTGACTTCGCCGTACTGCTCAACCAGCTCTTGCACCAGCCGCAGACATTCCGGCGTGGGAGCCACCGGCGCATAGACCAGCAGACCGCCTGCCTCTAGCCGCACCACCGTCATCCGAATCGGCACCACCACATAAAAAATCCCCTGGATCTGATCGAACGTCCAGATCCACTCTGGAATAATCTCCTGTCGCAGGGTGCGGCGCTGGCCGTAAGGATAGATCGGCACCGGCAGCCAGTAAGGCCAAGCCCAGTCTTTGGAATGGGAAGTGATAGATTGCGTATGTCCGGTCATCTCTGTGCTTAGAAGCTGCGATCGCGAATTCCTATGGATCTAGAGTCGCATCTTCTGTCCCATCTTGTGCCCCGTCCTGACCATCAGCGACTGCGGCAGGATCAGCAATCGTCGGCGCGGAGGCGTCGCTGGGCGAGCTGTCGGGCTTTGGCTCAGCGTGATTAATCTGGTTGCGAAAATCAATTGCTTCACGCAGATCGGAGGGCAAATCACTCACCTCGTCTTTTGAGCTGACGGCTTCAGGCTGGGTGGGCGGAATTCGCTCAGTTGCAATCAGCGCCTCCATCACCGCTTTTACCACCGGAGCAGACACCGTTGAGCCATAGGCATCGTCGCCCTGCGGCTCGTCTACCACCGACAGCACCGCATATCGGGGCGCTTCAACCGGCAGAATGCCAATAAAGCTGGTGATACGAGCGTTGCTATAGCCCCCGTATTGGCTGGCCTTCTGCGCCGTGCCCGTCTTGCCTGCGATCCGATATCCGGCGATCTGGGCAGGTACCCCGGTGCCCTCCTTCACCACATCTTCCATCATTTCCAGCACGGCCTGGGTGGTTTTGGGCGTGAACACTTCCTGCGGCTTGGCGTGATCAGGCTGCCATTTCAGCTTGCCCTGCGAGTCTACTAGCCCTTTGACCACATGCGGCGTCACCAGCTTGCCGCCGTTGGCCAGCGTGGCATGTAGCTGAATCAGCTTGATTGGCGTCAGCGAAAAGCCCTGTCCAAATGCAGTCGTGGCGGGTTCAACCCGAACGCTGGTGAACTGCGTATATTTTTTCACCTGCCCCGGAGCCTCAAACGGCAGGTCAATCCCAGTCGGTTCGCCCAGCTTTAGCTTCTCTAGCCAGCCGTAAAAAATGCCAGGATTTAGCCGCTGCATCACACGCACCATGCCGACGTTGCTGGAATACTGCAAAATTTCGCTGACCGACAGGCTGCCTCGGCCGCCGGCTGATTCGTAGTCGCTGTTTTGGATCGGCCATTCGCCAATCTGAATTGAGCCTTCGTCATAAAAGTGGTCTTTGGGCTTGACGGCTCCTGACTCTAAGGCAATCGCAATATTGATCGGCTTAAAGGTCGAACCCGGCTCATAGACATCAGTGACGACCCAATCGCGCAGGGTTTCGAGATCGGTTTTGTAATATTTGTTGGCATCAAACGACGGCTCTGCGGCCATTGCCAGAATGGAGCCATCCTGCACATCCATCACAATCGCCACGCCGCGTTTTGCTTTATATTTGTCAGTCTGCTGCTTCAGGGCATAGCGCGTGGCGCGCTGGAGGCGGCTATCTAGCGTTAGCTGGAGCTGCAAATCGTCATGCTGGGCAAAGTCCTGAGAAATGCCGTCTGGCATCACCGAGCCGTCGCCAGAGCGGCTGATTTCGGTTTCGGGCACAGGACGCGCCAGCTGTTCTTCCTGGCTATATTCCAGCCCCGCCTGCCCCTGCCGATCGACATTCACATAGCCGACAATATTGGCGAACAGCCCCTGCTGCGGATAGAGGCGCTCCTGCTGTGGCACCAGCTCTAGGCCATCTAGCTCCAGACGACGCAGATCGTTGGCGGTTTCTTCCGAGAGATCATCTGCCAACCGGATGCCGCTCTCGCCCTGACTCAGCATCTGCTGCACTTGATCCAGCGGCTTTTTCAGCAGCGGAGCCAGCGACACGGCAATGGTTTCTGACTGCTGCTGAAACAAAATTGGGTGGGCGTAGAGCGTATAGATCGGCTTATCGATCGCCAAGACATTGCCTTCGCGGTCGATAATTGAGCGACGCGGCACGGCGGCACTCATCAAGACGGTTTGCTGTGCCTTGGCGCGGGCTTGCAGCATTTTGCCATCAAAGACTTGCAGCCGCAGCAGATTTACCATCAGCGCCAGCGTCCCCGCCATTAAAAGCAGCCAGACAATCAGCAGCCGAGAGCGCGGCGAGGCCATCGAGAGCCGAGAGAGTCGAGCCTGTCGCAGCGATACCACTTTCGAGCCGCGTTCTCCAGCACCTGTTCGCGGCAAGCTCGACCGCACTGAACGCGGATGACGGCGGCTCGATCGAGACGGGCGTTGAAAGGGACGAAACGAAATAGCCATATGCGAAACCTCAAGACTTTAGCTCTACCCCAGCGCTCTTCCCGGCTTGCTCTCAGCCTGATCTCAGTAGCCGAGCGGACGAGTTGGCGCAGACTCCACGAGCGGCGTTGGGCTGGCTTTCACGGCTGGGCGCTCTGGTGCGGGCGTCAAAAAGATAGCATTGCCGGGGTCGGGCAGCAACAGCCCCACCGTCGGCTTTTCGGCCTGCTCCGCCATCTGGTTTTTTAGCACCTCGTTGGCTGAAATCATCTGTCGCTCCTGCTTTTTCATCGCCTCTAGCTGGTCAAATTCGCGCCCCCACTGCTGCTGAATATAGACCGTCCAGCCATAGGTAACGAGAATGGCCGCGCCTAACATCAGCGTTACCAGCGAAGATCCGCGCTGTGTCCAGAGCATCAGCGTTAGCCAAAGTGGGCGCTTTGGGCGAAAGCTGCGGGGCTTAGAACTTGAGCCAGCTGATGGGACAACCTCTGGCTTGACAGCCTCTAGTTTGGCAGCACGAGCCGATTGAATACGCCGATTAGAGTCACCCGACCGAGGAGCCATAGAACTTGCCTTCTAGATTGCCTGCTGTGATGCAGGTCGCTTGCCATGAATTAATCTAAATGCCCAATTAAGCTCCAAACCACCAGAGATAGCGCTAGCTCAACTGAGCCACCTTACCTGTAGCAATCTTTGAGCTTTGTAAATTGCTTCTCCAGCAGTATACGAGGGTTGTCCCAAAACGTCACATAGATTTGACAAAGATTTGGGCAAGAATCTAGGCGGCTTGTTTGAGCAGCGGAAATCCTAGCGCCTCGCGCTGTTGGAGATAGAGCTGTGCTACCTGCCGCGCGAGGCTGCGAATCCGGCCAATGTAGCGGGTGCGCTCTGTGACTGAAATTACGCCTCTGGCATCCAGCAGATTAAAGGTATGCGAGCATTTCAGCACCTGGTCAAACGCGGGCAGCACCAGCTTGGCCTGCATTAGCCGATTCGCCTCGCGCTCGTAGATGCCGAATAGCCCAAACAGCGTTTCGGGATCGGAAGCTTCAAAGTTGTAGGTCGAGTTTTCGATTTCGGCTTGCAGGTAGACATCGCCATAGGAAAGCTGATCGTTCCAGTGAATCTCAAAGATTGAGTTAACCTCTTGCAAATACATCGCCAGCCGCTCTAGGCCGTAGGTAATTTCAATTGACACAGGCCGACAGTCTAGGCCGCCGCACTGCTGAAAATAGGTAAACTGCGTCACCTCCATGCCGTCTAGCCAGACCTCCCAACCGACGCCCCAGGCTCCCACCGCCGCATCCTCCCAGTTGTCTTCCACAAACCGGATATCGTGGTCTTCCGGCTTGATCCCCAGCGCCTTCAGCGACTCCAGGTAAATCTCCTGAATGTTCTCAGGCGAGGGCTTGATCAGCACCTGATATTGATAATAATGCTGTACCCGATTCGGGTTCTCGCCATAGCGGCCATCTGCCGGACGGCGGCAGGGTTCGACATAGGCGACCGACCAAGGCTCCGGACCCAGCGCTCGCAGAAAAGTATGGGGGCTTTTGGTGCCCGCGCCCTTTTCGGTGTCGTAGGGCTGCACAATCAAGCAGCCGCGCTCGCTCCAAAACTGATTTAACGTGGCAATCACGGACTGAAAGTTCACAAGATTCTGCTCCTA
>CASBQH010000466.1 GCA_949127695.1 Synechococcales cyanobacterium PMM_0073 | reverse complement strand
AGTCGCTCGTTTGATCTGCTGAATCAGCAGCAGGAGCAGATCACCGAACATTGGCAGCAGCTGGAGGCGCAGCGAGCGGCGACGCAGCAGACCCAAAGCCAAACCGATCAGCAGGTCGCGGCTTTTCAAGAGCGTTGCTCAGCCTACCAGCAGGCTCAAGTGGCGCTAGAGCAGCAGCGCAGCCAGCTAGATGCCAAACAAGCCCAGCTCCAGAGCCGGCAGGTTCATCTGGAGCAGCTACAGCCGCAAATCCAGCTCCAGACCAGCCTGCGGCAGTCCGTGGAGCAGCTGGCTGGGGGCGCGGCCATACCACAGGCGCTGGAGCAGATGTCGCTAGAGCAGCTCCAATCCACAGTGCAGGAGCTGGAGAAAGAGCTAGCGAAGATGTCGCAGTTTGTCAGCAGCCAAGAAGAAGAGCTGACCTTGCAGCAGCAGGAAATTGACCAGATCCGCCAGCAGGCTCAGCAGGCCAGCGAATATGATTGCCTGCGCCTAGAAGCCGAAATTGGCGATGAGCAAGACCGCTACCAGATGCTGAACGAGACGCTGGTAGGCCAGCGACGCAGCCTGCAAGAGCGCCAGATGACGCTAAAGCAGCACCGGACGGCTCTTGCGAAGCGACAGGGCTTCCCGCTGCCCGACGACGAACCTCAAACTATCAATCTTGCTCCGGTTTTGGCTCAAATTGACCAGCTTCGCCAGCAATATACCGAGCAGCTTCAGGCATTGGAGCAGCAGATCCAGGCAATCCAGGCCGAAATTGAACCACTCCAGGCCGCAGTCGCTCAGCAGAGCGAGGCTCAGGCTAGAGGCTGGGATGAACTACAGCAGCTTGAGCAGCAGCTTCGAGCTACCGTGGCAGCCGCCGCCGAGAGCTGGGGCAAGGTGAATACCTACGAGGCAGTTTTGCAGCCAGTCCAAGATCAGCTCAACCAGCTGCGCCAACAGCAGGAAGCCGCCAGTGCTGTCCTGGCTCAGCAGCAGCAGGCGGTGGATACGCAGCAGCAGGCGGCGACCGAGCTGCGCGAGCTGGTGCTGCGGCTGACTAATGCTCAAACGCCTGAGCTAGCTGTTTCTTAAAGTTGGCTAAATCTGGAGCCTGAATCCAGCGGCGGGCACAAGATCAGCCAGTCACCTTTGGCCTGGGCAATGATGCCACCGGGCAGCGGATCGCTTTGGCTACGGCTGGGAGCCTTGAGCAGCAGCAGGCATTTTTCAATATGGTCAAAATTGGGTGCAGCCGTGAGCGCTGCTTGCAAAAAACGCCGCAGGACGCGACGCTGAAGCGCCAGAGCCGCCTCGCTCAAGAGTCTGCGGTTGAGTCGGTCAGGCTCAGCCCCCATCACCTGCGGCCAGAGATCGGCGGCGGCGGCCTCCAGATAGGCCACATCTGCCAGCAAGAGTTCAGCCGTCTGAGCCAGCAGTCGCTCCACCTGCGGGTTATAGGTTTGCAGTTCTGGGATCAGCTGCTGCCGAATCCGGTTACGCCGATAGGCCAAGTCTTGGTTGGTGCTATCTTGCCAAATTTGTAGACTGTGCTGCTGACAGAAAGCGGCAGTTTCGGGGCGCGTTACCTCTAGCAGCGGGCGCACCAGCCCTAGATCTGGATTGAGGCTCCGCTGCCAGGAGAGCGCCTGCATTCCGTCCGCCCCACTGCCGCGCATCAGGTTATGCAGTAGCGTTTCGGCGCGGTCGCTGGCCGTATGGCCTGTCACCAGCTGGGTATAGCCCTGTTCAGCCGCCATACGGCTCAAGGCTCGGTAGCGCCAGTCGCGGGCGGTAGCTTCGGTGGCAGGCATTGGCGGCGCGGTGGCGGTATAGATCGGCAGCTTCAGGTGAAGCGCCAGCTGCTCGACGTAGGCTGCGTTGGCATCAGCATCTTCGCGCCAGCGGTGGTTGCAATGGCCAACTGCCAGCCGCCAGCCCCATTTGGGCTGGAGATCGAGCAAAAGCTTTAACAGGCAGAGCGAATCTTGGCCACCCGACACCGCAATTAAGAGAGTCTCACCCTGAGGCAGCAGATGCCGCTGCTTCAGGGTTTGATCAATCCGGGCATGGAGCAGCGTCCAGTCTGATGGCATGGCATGGGTGCGGCGGCTGAATAAACTTTAGGACTAGACCGCTAGTAATCATCGTTGGGATCAGGTAAATCAGAGTAGCTTTGCCGGGGCAAAAATTCGTCGAGCGGTTGGGGATAGCTGCGGCGGCGGGGCGAAGGCCGATCGCGCTCTGGCGCTTCAGGCTCGAACTCCTCGCGCTCTTCCATCTCGTAGTCGCTCTCCTGAACCGACCGACTCTCGCCCAGCAGCTTGGGCGGATAGTCAGGGCAAAACTCTAGCCGCAGCCGGACGCGCCCCTGCTGCCAGCCCTGCCCGTCAAACCGCAGCACTTCACAGCTTTGGCCGCGCTCGTTAAACCAGCCCTCGCGCTCATCTGACCATTCGCGCTCCTGCTCGCTGACCAACTGCGCCAGCGCATCCAGAAATTCGATCACCTTAAAAGTAGGGTTCGACATCAGAATCCGGCCTGAGCGCACGTATAGCACTTCGTCTTCGCCGAGCAGTCCGTATTCGTTGTCCATGCGTACTTGTCCTGGTTGTCCTGGTATGGGTTGTCCGGGGAGTGATCCGGGTGGTGGGGGCTAGGAGCTTACAGAAACCAGCCGTAGCTATGCAGCCCTTTACCCAACAGATTAACGCCCAGATAGCAGATCCAGACCATCATAAAGCCAGTCGTCGCCAAAATGGCCGGACGCCGCCCCTGCCAGCCCCGCGTGATCCGAGCATGGAGATAGGCCGCAAACACCAGCCAGGTAATTAGCGCCCAGGTTTCTTTGGGATCCCAGCTCCAGTATGTTCCCCAGGCTTCGTTTGCCCAAACCGCGCCAGCAATGATTCCAATGGTGAGCAGCGGAAAGCCCAGCCCAATCATCCGGTAGCTAATGTTGTCGAGCGCGTCAGCCAGACTCAACCGCTGCGGGGAGAGCTGGACTGCGGCCACAGCGCTGACTAGACTCAGCACGGCTGTACCACCGCCATTTTGGCCGTTCTGGCTAGCTTCGGTTGCGGCGGCGGCGACGGCCTCGCCCGCCCGGTGCAGCTGATAGCGCGAGCTGCGATAGGCTCCTGTGCCGACGGAGCTGCCTCTCAGCTCAATCTCCTGTCCTCGCGCCACCACCAGAAACGCCACCGCCAGCAGTGCCCCAACCATCAGCGCCGCATAGCTGAGCAGCATGACGCTAACATGCATCATCAGCCAGTTAGACTTGAGCGCAGGCACCAGCGGCTCGGCAGACTGCATGGGGGCGGGCAGGGTCAGGGCGGCAAAGGCGGTGATGCCCATTGCCATCGGAGCCGTCACCGCT
>CASBQH010000465.1 GCA_949127695.1 Synechococcales cyanobacterium PMM_0073 | reverse complement strand
TCGCCTTCATCGCCGCCCCACCGGTTGATATTGACGGCATTCGCGAGCCAGTTTCTGGTTCTTTACTCTACGGCAACAATATTATTACAGCCGCAGTAGTGCCCAGCTCGAATGCGATTGGCCTACATTTCTATCCGATTTGGGAAGCCGCCAGCATGGATGAATGGCTCTACAATGGCGGCCCCTATCAGATGATTGGCGCGCACTATATTCCAGCCCTCTGCTGCTATATGGGGCGAGAGTGGGAGCTGAGCTATCGACTCGGGATGCGCCCTTGGATTGCGGTGGCCTATTCTGCACCCCTGGCCGCAACTGCCTCGGTTTTTCTAGTCTATCCAATTGGTCAAGGCAGCTTCTCTGATGGGTTGCCAATGGGAATTAGCGGTACGTTCAACTTCATGTTTGTGTTTCAGGCTGAGCATAATATCCTGATGCATCCACTGCATATGCTGGGGGTGGCAGGTGTATTTGGCGGGTCGCTGTTCTGCGCCATGCATGGCAGTTTGGTTACATCTAGCTTGGTGCGCGAAACAACTGAGAGTGAATCGCAAAACTATGGCTATAAGTTTGGCCAAGAAGACGAAACCTATAACATTGTGGCGGCACATGGCTATTTTGGGCGGCTGATTTTTCAATATGCCAGCTTCAACAATAGCCGCTCGCTGCATTTCTTCCTGGCTGCTTTCCCAGTGATTTGCATCTGGTGTACGGCGCTAGGCATCTGCATTATGGCCTTTAACTTAAATGGATTTAACTTTAACCATTCAGTGCTCGACTCTCAGGGGCGCGTGGTGAATACCTGGGCAGATGTGCTGAACCGCGCCAATCTGGGCTTTGAGGTGATGCATGAGCGCAATGCCCACAACTTCCCGCTTGATTTAGCAGGCAGCGAGGCGATTCCGGTGGGAATGCAGGCTCCGGCCATCGTCAATTCCTAGTCAATTCCTCAGCCTAATCGTGACTCAAACATATCCTCGAATATTTTTAAGGAGAAACAAATGAGCTTGGTGACAGAATTGATTTTGAGCGCAGACAGCGAAGCGCGCTATCCAGCCCCGAAGGAAATCCGAATTTTTCAGGATTTTGTCCGGACGGGCGACCAGCGGATTCGGATTGCGGGCATCCTGGCTGAGAATGAACAGCGGATTGTGGATAACGCCAGTGCTAAATTTTGGGAGCGCTGTCCGGTGACGCCCAGCAACAGCGGCAACCCGCGCAAAACGGCCTCCTGTCAGCGCGATCAGGGCTGGTATGTGCGGCTGGTGGCCTACTCCATTTTGGCGGGCAGTGAAAAGCCGCTGGCCGAGATTGGCACCGTCGGCATCAAGGAGATGTACAACTCGCTAGAGATTCCGCTACGCAACCTGGTTGAAGCGATGCGATGCGTCAAAGATGAGGCGGTGTCGCTGCTGAGTCCAGAGGATGCGGTTGAGGTTGCTCCCTATTTTGACTACATCATTCGGGCGCTCTCTTGATTAATTAGAAGAGAAAACATGAACGCCAATCTGACTAATTTTGTGAATCGAACTTTGAAATCACATGGAGATATCGTAATGCAAGATGCTATCACAACGCTAATCAATTCTTCAGACATGCAGGGGCGCTATTTAGATAACTCAGGTGTCGATAAGCTCCGCTCTTACTTTCAAAGCGGCGAGATGCGAGCGAGAGCCGCGATTGCGATCAGCGCTAATGCCTCTCCGCTGGTGACACAGGCTGTTGCGAAGGCGCTGATGTATACCGACATTACGGCTCCGGGCGGGAATATGTATACCTGTCGGCGCTATGCCGCCTGCATTCGAGATATGGACTATTTCCTGCGCTATGCCACCTACGCGATGCTGGCTGGCGATACCTCGATTCTGGATGAGCGGATTCTGAACGGGCTGCGGGAGACCTACAACTCTCTGGGCGTGCCGGTTGGAGCCACAATTCGGGCTGTGCAGGCCATGAAGGAGGTCACAACTGACCTGATTGGCGCAGATGCAGGTCGGGAAATGTCAGTCTACTTTGACTATATCTGCGCTGGCTTGAGCTAGGGAGAAACAGCATGAGCATCATTACTCAATCGATTACCAAGGCTGATCGAGAGGCGCGCTATCTCAACCCTAGCGAGCTAACCGCCATTCACGACTTTTATCAAACGGGTCGAGAGCGGCTGCGGATTGCCAATATCTTGTCAAGTCACGAAACCCAGATTGTGGAGCAGGGCAGCCGCCGATTTTGGGAGCGCTGTCCAATTACGCCGAGCAACTGTGGCAATCCCGTCTATCAGGCTTCTTGCCTGCGCGATCAGTCTTGGTATGTGCGGCTTGTCACCTATGCCGTCGTGGTGGGCGATATTGAGCCAATTGCCGATAGCGGGATTCGCGGCGCAAAAAGGATGTATAGCTCGCTGGGTGTGCCGTTGAATAATCTGGTGAGCTGCATGAGCTGCCTGAAGGAAGCGGCTTTAGCGATCCTCACCGTTGAAGATGCAGCGGTGGTTGCGCCCTATTTTGACTATCTGATTCAAGGGCTGCGGTGAAGTTGCAATTCGGCAATGTCAAGGACTAGAGCAAACATGGGGCGGATAGATAAATTCGCCCTTATACTCTCTCACTAAATGTTCGAGAAGATCTGTAACAGCTGCTTTCCAATCCGTGTTACTAAAATTCTCAAAGCATTACTCAACTATTTCCGTCTAGATTTAGTAGATTTTAAATCCTTTTATCCAAATGACAATGGCTCATACTAATAGCTCAATTCATCCACAGCAGTATCACAGCTTATCCACAGCGGTTTTGACTCAGGCAGAGCAGCAGGATCGGTGGCTGACTGGCAGCGAGTTGAAGGCGTTTTCCGACTTCTTTAGCTCTGGCAGCAAGCGACTAGCGGTTGTAGAAAAGCTCGGCCAGCAGTCTCAGGTCATTATCTCTGCTGCTGCCGACCGGATTTTTTACAATGGCTCAGCGATGGCTTATCTCCCATCGCCGCCCAACCGGGAGAATTTGCCAGGATATACGCTGCCACCGCGCCAAAGCGCTGCTCGCCCCAAAGAACGGCTGAAGCTGCAAATTCCCAGCTACGGCAATCCGCTGCGGGGACTGCTAGAAACGCTAAAAAACCAGTTCAGTTCGGATCGTGAGCCACTGCCAAGCGGGTTTCGACCGATTAACATTCAGCGCTACGGCAAGGCTCGGATGCAGCGCTCCATGCGAGATCTCGATTGGTTTCTGCGTTATATAATCTACGCGATTGCCGCAGGTGATTGCAGCATTATTACAATTAACGTGCGTGGACTGCGCGGCGTCATTCCAGAAGATGTCACCGAGGCTACGGTGCTCTCCATCCAGGAGATGCGCTGGCGTGCTCTCCAGTATTTCAAAGGCGATGCTGAGGCAATTCAGCTAATTTGCGAACCATTTGACGTGATGATTGCTCAATATCGGGTCGAGAAACCGCCAATGCAGCCACGTCCTGGCGTTTCTTCCGAGCAGCAGGGCTTGCAGCTGCCCGAAAGCTATCGCCTCACCCAGCCCCGGTTTGTAATGCAGAGCCTGCTGGCAGAAACCGAGAAACAGGCGGTGATTCGAGCGGCCTATCGGCAGGTATTTGAGCGCGATATTACCCAAGAATATGGGCTAGCGCTGACGGATCTAGAGTCACGGTATCGCAGCAGTGAGTTTTCGACCCAGGAATTTGTGCGGCAGTTGGGGCATTCCCGGCTCTACCGCGACCTGTTCTATGAGCCTTTTTCGATTAGTCGGATGATTGAGCTGGCGGTACGGCATTTCTTGGGGCGAGGAATCTACAGCCTCAGCGAGTTTCAGACCTACTTTGAACGAGTTTCGGAGGAGGGATTAAAGAGCTTTGTGAACATGCTGGTAGACTCTGCTGAATATGCTGAATACTTTGGTGAAGCGACCGTGCCATACCTGCGCGGGTTGGGGCAAGAAGCGCAGCAGTGCCGCAACTGGTCAGCCCAACTCAATCTGTTTAAGCCCAAAGCTTCGACGCAGAAGCATCCCGAATTTGTGACGCAGTTTAGCTCTCAGCAGCCGAATCAGCATGTTTATGGTGCAGGCAACGACTGTCTGGAGATTCAGTTTGGAGCGATCTTTCCCAGCCAAGGCGGTGTGGCGACCCAGCCCACTGCCGACCATCGCCGGATTTTGATTGGCTGCCAGCCTGATCAGGCCAGCGGCTGGGGAAAAGTCCCCGGTGCACCCTCTGAGGTGATTCGGCTATCGGCTCGCCCTCAGAAAATGGAGCAGGGAGGCAGTATTGATCTGAGGCACCACTCGGCAGAAGCCGTGATTCAGGCGGCCTATCGCCAGATCTTGGGGCGGGAACCTTTTTCGGGGCAAAGGCTGACCCCGGCTGAGGCAAAGCTGAAGAGTGGCGAAATCACGCTGCGCGAGTTTGTGCGGCGGCTGGCTAAGTCGCAACCCTTTCGCGAGCTGTACTGGGACAGTCTGTATATTACCAAGGCGATTGAATATATTCATCGTCGGCTGATTGGTCGCCCGACCTATGGCAGAGCCGAAATGGGACGCTACTATGACATCTGCGCCAAGCAGGGCTTCTACGGTCTGATTGACGCGCTAGTCGATAGCGCTGAATATCTGGAAGCGTTTGATGAAAATACGCTGCCCTATGAGCGCTACATTACGCCCAGAGGCTACGACCTGCGTTCACGTCATCATCCCAATTGCTCCATCAGCCCCGTTAGCGGCGTGCGAGTTGCCGACGGAACCTGGGTACAAGAGGCGATGCAGCGCAATCGTGCCCAGACTGCTCGCATCAATGGTCACAGCATCAAACCTGATTTGAGCAATCTGACTGAATCGTTAACGCCAGAATCGCCGACTCCAGAACCTCAGTCGGAACCTGAGCATGACGAGCAGGCGCTGGCTGTCGGTGCTGCCAGCTATTAAGTTAAATTCCTTGCCCATTACCGGATAGAGCAATGTTTCACTCACAAGAGCCTGTGACCGATTCTGATCAGCTTGGCGTCGCGCAGTATGACCTGTTGCCAGAGCCAGCTAGCGTTCAGCCAGGATTATTTCATTGGATACCGCGACCGCAGCACTGGGTCTATATTGGCTGGTTTGGCGGAATGCAAATTGTTTCGCGGAGGCAGAGGCCATGAGCCTAGTGCAACAGGTGATTCAAGATGCCGATCAGGCGTTGCGCTACCCGACCGCCAGCGAAATTCGGATGCTGCAAAACTTCTGCAACAGCGGCGAGCGGCGGATTCGGATCGCGCAGATTCTGGCCGACAATGAGGCTGAACTGGTGCGTCGGGGCTGTGCCAAGTTCTGGAAGCGCTGTCCGGTGACGCCCAGCAACAGCGGCAATCCGCGCAAGACAGCCTCCTGTCAGCGCGATCAGGGCTGGTATATTCGGCTGGTCGCTTACTGTGTACTGGCCGGGAACGATCAGCCGATGGCGGAGATTGGCACCGTCGGCATGAAGGAAATGTATATTTCGCTGGGCATTCCGCTGGCTAACTGGGTGGAAGCGGTGCGCTGTTTGAAAGAAGAGGCGATTGCGCTATTGGGCGAAGATGACTCGGAAGCAACGCCCTATTTTGACCATATTTTGCAAGCGCTGGCTTTCCCCGGCACGCCTTACTTTGTGAATGACGGCAAGGTGGAATATTGAACGAACCTGCAAACTTGCAACAAACTTGATCAGTATTTTAGCGGAGAAAGAGTATGACTATTGCTATTCAGAGAAATCAATCGGGCGGGGAAATTCTCCAAGACATTGATGACTGGCTGAAGCGCGATCGATTTGTCTTCGTCGGCTGGTCTGGGCTTTTACTATTTCCCTGCGCCTATTTAGCCCTGGGAGCCTGGTTTACGGGCACAACCTTTGTGTCGTCCTGGTATAGCCACGGGCTGGCTAGCTCCTATTTAGAAGGCTGTAATGTTTTAACCGTGGCAGTTTCTACGCCAGCCAACAGCCTGGGACATGCGCTGCTGTTTCTTTGGAGTCCAGAAGTGCAGTGGGACTTCACGCGCTGGTGTCAATTGGGCGGACTCTGGACATTTACGGCGTTTCACGGCGCGCTGGCGCTGATTGGCTTTTGCCTGCGGCAGCTAGAAATTGCCCGACTGGTTGGGATTCGGCCTTATAATGCGCTGGCGTTTTCGGCTCCGATTGCCGTGTTTGTTGCGACGTTTTTGATCTATCCGCTGGGGCAGTCGGGCTGGTTTTTCGCGCCCAGCTTTGGCGTCGCAGCCATCTTCAGATTTTTACTCTTCGTGCAGGGCTTCCATAATTATACGCTGAATCCATTTCACATGATGGGCGTGGCCGGAGTTTTGGGCGGAGCATTACTCTGTGCCATTCACGGCGCTACGGTCGAGAATACGCTGTTTGAGGATACGCGCACTTTCAATACGTTTCGCGGATTTAGCCCCTCTCAGGGTGAAGAAACCTACTCATTCGTCACGGCTAATCGGTTCTGGTCGCAGATTTTTGGCGTTGCCTTTTCCAACAAGCGCTGGCTGCATTTCTTCATGCTGTTTGTGCCGGTTACAGGACTCTGGATGAGCGCGATTGGCATGGCCGGATTGGCGTTTAATCTGCGCGCCTATGACTTTATCTCGCAGGAGCTGCGGGCGGCAGAAGACCCAGAATTTGAGACTTTCTACACCAAAAATATTTTACTAAACGAAGGACTGCGCGCCTGGATGGCCGAAGAGGATCAGCCGCACGAACATTTTGTCTTCCCCGATGAAGTGCTGCCACGCGGCAACGCGCTGTAGGGCAAAAAACTGCTGATTTAGATTCTACAAACTCGCTGTTTTCAACTCGCTGTGCAAGAGGTTTTAACCTGTGGAAACACCCTTTGATCGATCAATTGTGACTACGACGCAGAATGCCAAAGGCGTCACAATTACAACGCCTAAAGAAGGCCGAGACGAAGCCTCAACCGGCTATGCCTGGTGGGCGGGGAATGCTCGGTTCATCAACTCATCTGGGCGTTTTTTGGGGGCGCATGTCGCCCATGCCGGACTGATTGCCTTCTGGGCAGGGGCGATGCTGCTGTTTGAGGTGGCACATTACAACCCCGAAAAGCCGATGTATGAGCAGGGCTTGATCTTGATGCCGCATGTGGCCACGCTAGGGTTTGGCGTTGGGCATGGCGGCGAAGTGGTGAATATTTTCCCATTTTTTGCAATTGCCGTGATTCACCTAATTGGCTCAGCGGTGCTGGGGTTGGGGGGAATCTATCACTCGCTGCGCGGCCCAGAAAAGCTGGCTGGCTTTTTTGACTTTGACTGGGCGGACAAAGATAAAGTCACGAGCATTCTGGGCTATCACCTGATTGCGCTGGGGCTGGGGGCTTGGCTGCTGGTGGGTAAAGCCATGCTCTGGGGCGGACTGTACGACACTTGGGCACCGGGCGGCGGCGCTGTGCGGCTGGTGCAGCACCCAACCCTAAATCCGCTGACGATTTTTGGCTATCTGTTTCGCTCGCCCTATGGTGAAGCCGGATGGATTGTCGGCGTGAATAACCTAGAAGATATTATTGGTGGCCATATTTGGATGGGCGGCGTGCTGATCGCTGGCGGCATTTGGCATATTTTCACCCAGCCGTTTAAGTGGACGCATGGCATCTTTACCTGGTCAGGGGAAGCCTATCTGGCGCAGAGCTTGGGGAATATCTGCGGTCAGGCGTTTATTGCCACCGCCTTTATCTGGTTTAACAACACGGCCTATCCCAGTGAGTTCTATGGGCCGACCGCAGCAGAAGCTTCGCAGGCGCAAGCGCTGACTTTTGTGGTGCGAGATCAGCGACTCGGTGCCGATGTTGGCTCAGCCCAAGGGCCAACCGGACTGGGCAAATATTTAATGCGCTCCCCCAGCGGCGAGATTATTTTTGGCGGTGAAACCATGCGGTTCTGGGATATGCGCGCCCCTTGGCTAGAGCCGCTGCGTGGCCCGAATGGTCTCGACTTGAACAAAATCCAGCATGATGTGCAGCCCTGGCAGGTGCGCCGCGCCGCCGAATATATGACTCACGCGCCGCTGGGTTCGCTCAACTCAGTCGGGGGTGTTGCGACCGAAATTAACACCGTCAACTTTTTATCGCCGCGCACCTGGCTCACGGCAGCTCACTTTATTTTCGCCTTTTTGTTTTTGGTGGGGCATCTCTGGCACGCAGGACGGGCGAGAGCGGCAGCGGCTGGATTTGCGCGCGGGATCAGTCGTGCCAATGAACCGGTTTTGTCGATGGGAGATATTGATTAATCCGCCCAAACTCATTCATTTCTGAGATTCTTAGATCTCATACAGGAGCAACGATCTATGTATACCAGAATTTTGGTGGCCATTGATGGATCGCAGATTGGAGAACGGGTGCTGGCTCATGCCATTGCCGCCGCCCAAACTTCACAGGCGCGGCTGATGCTGATGCATGTCTTGCCTGAAGCGGCTCAGCACTGCGAGGGCGGCGTCGCAATTGGGGTGGAGCAGCGCCATCTTGATATTATGCGAGCCTATTGGGGCAAGGTGATGGCAGCAGGGGTGATTGCTGACTTTAGAATTCCCTGCGGTCATCCCGGCGAAGAAATCTGCGAGCTAGCGCTGCGGTGGGGCGCAGAGTTAATTTTAATGGGACATCGCAGCACGACCGATTTACCCTTCGACAGCATGGGGCGCTATGTGCTGGATCACGCTCCCTGCCCGCTGCTGATTCTGCCTGATCAGGTGGGTTTGCCGGCAATTCGATCACCTCAGCTGATGGCGACGAGGTGAATGTGATCATGCTGCAAATCGCTGTTTATGGGATGCTTCAGCCAATTCTTCAGGCGACCCAGCCCGTGCCGGTGCCGATCTGTTTTACAGTGGCTTGGCTATTGGTCGGGCTAACAGTTTGGAGCAGTATTCGCGCGGTTCGTGCAGTGGTATCACAAGCCTCTAAGATGCATCAAGTTCCCTGCACGAGCTGTCAGTTTCTGACGGGTACGACCTGTCTTAAATGTACTGTTCATCCGACTATCGCCCTCACAGAAGCGGCAATCAACTGCCCCGACTATCGCAGTGTCAATCCTTATGCTCATCTAGTTATCTCAGGGTCGGATTCAATTCGTATTAAAGGAGTTTAAGCATATGGGACTTCCCTGGTATCGCGTGCATACCGTCGTCCTGAATGATCCGGGCAGGCTGATTGCCGTTCACCTCATGCATACGGCGCTCACCGCTGGCTGGGCAGGATCAATGGCAATCTACGAGCTTTCGATCTATGACCCTAGTGATGCCGCCTTAAATCCGATGTGGCGGCAGGGCATGTTTGTGCTGCCATTTATGGCGCGGCTAGGCGTGGTCGATTCTTGGCGCGGCTGGAACGTCATGGGAGATCTGGTGACTGAACATGGGTTTTGGACATTTGAAACGGTAGCGATTACGCATATTGTGCTAGCGGGGCTGCTGTTTCTGGCCGCCTGCTGGCACTGGGTCTACTGGGATCTAGACCTGTTCAAAGACCCCAAAACTGGCTCACCCCTGCTGGATCTGCCCCGGATCTTTGGGATTCACCTGCTGCTGGCAGGCGTTCTCTGCTTTGGGTTTGGCGCATTCCACCTCACCGGCATTTTTGGCCCCGGCATGTGGGTTTCTGATGCCTACGGTTTGACCGGACAGATCCAGCCCGTCAAGCCAGACTGGGGCGCAAATGGCTTCAATCCATTTAGTCCGGGTGGGGTGGTGGCGCATCACATTGCGGCGGGCATTGTCGGGATTATTGGCGGGCTGTTTCACATCAGCGTCCGTCCTGCCGAAAATCTCTACCGCGCTCTGCGGATGGGCAATCTCGAAACCGTGCTGGCTAGCGGCTTGGCCACCTTCTTTTTGGCCGCTTTTGTGGTGGCAGGCACGATGTGGTACGGCAGCGCCACCACGCCCGTTGAGCTATTTGGGCCAACGCGCTACCAGTGGGACAATGGCTATTTTGAGCAGGAGATTTCGCGGCGGGTGCAGGCCAGTCTGGCGGCGGGTGAGAGCCGCGATCAGGCTTGGTCAAAAATTCCCGACAAGCTGGCTTTTTATGACTATGTGGGCAACAGTCCGGCCAAGGGGGGGCTGTTTCGGGTGGGGTCAATGA
>CASBQH010000464.1 GCA_949127695.1 Synechococcales cyanobacterium PMM_0073 | reverse complement strand
GGGCAACCTGAGGCCGAAGCTGCTGGCACCGTGTCATAGCGGCAGCGGCGGTAGTGGCTTGGATCAGCTGTAAATTGGGCGCGGATGCGGCAATTTGAGCGGCAGTTGTCTCTAGCCAGGTTTGATCTTGAGCCAGCAGCAGCAGCGATTCAGGCTGAAGCTGGGGGCGGGCAGATTCGGCAGGATCTGGCGGCAGATGGGCAGAGGACTGAAGCAGCTGCCGCAAAGACTGCACCCATTGGTTCAGCTGCACAATATTAGGCTGAATGGCCGAATCGATCGCCTGCTGCTGAAAAGCGATTTCGAGCTGCTGCGCCGTTTTAGAGCCAGACTCAAAGCCAAATGTGCCCAGCGAACCGACTAGCTTATGTGCAGTTTGAACAGCGGCTTGTTGCAGTGCGGGCGTTAGTTTGGCAGTTTTGAGCAGTTCAACAGCCTGCTCTAGCAGCGTGACCCGCTCTAGATGGAGGCTTTTTGTCCGCTGCCAAATGGTCATCATAGAGAGCTTCAAATCTGCGGTCTGCTGCTCTAAGTTTGATGTGGCATCTGGCGTGGCATCTGGCGCAATCTCAGCTGATTGAGCCAGCCTGACAGCCGCCAGATAGGCTGGATTAATCCGATATCCCTGTCCATAGAGCGTTTCGATTAAATTGCTGGCTCCAACCGCATCCAGCTTGCGACGAATGCTTTTGATATGCGACTTAACGGTATCTTCGTTGGGCGGATCTTCGTTAAAAGACCAAATTTGATCGACAATCGCGCTGCGGCTGAAGACACGCTGCTGCTGCCGTAAAAATAGCTCTAGCAGCAAGTACTCTTTGCGACTAAACCGCAGCAGATGATCGGCATATGTGATCTCGCAGGCGGTTGGATCGCGGCGCAAGTCACCGCAGCGCAGAACTGTCTCAGTGATTGGGTTGCCCCGACGCAGCAGCGCATGAATACGGGCGTCTAGCTCCTGCACATGAAACGGCTTCACCAAATAATCATCAGCGCCAGCCTGTAGCCCGATCAATTTGTCGCTCATGGCATCCTGAGCGGTTAACAGCATCACCAGAGCCTGCTTTTTATGTTCCCGCAGGCGGCGGCAAAGGCTGATGCCATCTAGCTTAGGCAAAACAATGTCGAGCAGCACTAGATCATAGGGAAATGCTTCAACTAACTCCCAGCCCGCCTCGCCGTCTGCCGCAGTATCTATAATATAGTTTTTCTGACCCAGAACTGTTGTAACCAGATCGACAATACTTTCATCATCTTCTACCAATAAAATTCTCATCTGGCTCTCAAATGGCTCTTACAGTAATTCACAGAGTTCTCTTAGCTTAAACCCAACAGGCGAAGCAATCAGCCCAACTTGCCTGATCTAGAGAACTGCTCTGCCTTAATTGCAGATGGCTGATAATTAATTTTGCAGCAAAATCTGAAAAATTAGGCCGTTTCTTCCGGTCTTTGGCCAAAATACCTGAATTATTTGATAGAATTGGCGAGAGCTAGTTTCCCGTTTGTCAGTCAGCAGTCTATCAATCATGCAGGTCTAGTGCAGAGTTGCTGCTTCGGCTTGAATTAACTGCATGGTATGTGAGCGGCTAGAGGTATTGAGCAGCTAGAGGCATGGAGCGGTTTTAGCCCTGCACAAGTTTTCCACTTTTTCAGCCTAATCTTTGAAATGGGTTTGTGGTGCTTAGCGGCAATCCAGATTCGCTGTTTCGAGCTTGAGAACAATGTGCAATTGAGCAGAGCATGTTTTCTTTGGGGTTGGTTCTTCCCAAAGGTTCTCTAAAGGTTCTCTAGCTTATCCCCTGTCGAAATATGTCTGCTGAGATTGTAACGAGTTGGCAAGTGGCGTTAGCCAACTGTTGAATCAAGCTCCGCTCAACTGATGCCTGGAGCGGCGTTGGAGCAGAATTACTCGGTTAGAAAACTTATCTTAAAGATGCAACTTTAGGTGGTGTTGAGGGAGCAATAGAACTACGACACTCTGAGGTAAGGGTAAAGGCTGGACATGGAAACACTATTAATTAACGAGCAGTTTGTCTCCCAGTTTAAGTATTGGAGTGCCGGTCAGATTCGGACTGGCATGAGGTTCCGCAACGGCCTGTTTGAGCATGTATCGCAATTCAAGCGCAATCAGCAGCCTCAAGCCTTTGAACTAGCTTGGCAGCTGACTCAAAATGGTCGAGAAGCTATTGTGACCGCCTCTGCGACTCAGTACACCGTCTGGGCTAGCCTGCGCTCAAGCGACTCAAGCCTAGCTGACCAAGATAGCGTCTCTCGCAGTGAGATTGAACCAATCCTGCCAAGTAGGCGAAGGCTAGAAGCCGTGCTATCTGCTTAGGCTTAGTTGACAGCCTGCTGCCCATCGTCAATACTTAAGCTGCTCTGCATTCTGCTCATCTATGCCTGCCCTGACGGCTGGAGATCCGGCTCCTTGGTTCATTGCTGCTTCACCGACCTCGGCCAGTCAAGATTTCGTGATGGGCGGCTATCGAGCGGTGCTCTGCTTTTTGGGCAGTGTCAGCCAGCCGCAAACTCAGAAAGTGCTGCAAGATTTCTATGTGGCTAGAGCGCAATTTGTTAAGCAAGAGACTCATTTTTTTGCCATCAGCATTGACCCTAATGACCAGAGCTTAGAGAAATTGCTGGAGCCATGCAGCCATTTTCATCTGCTCTGGGATTTCTCCGGCGAGATTAGCATTCGCTACGAGATTTGTCAGCTTGAACCATCAGGCGGCATCTCCTATGACCCGACCACGTTTGTCCTAGATGAAAATCTGCGAATTCTCGATTTGTTTGCGCTGGAGACTCACATTTCACATGCCCAGCAAGTTTTAGAATATCTTCAGGTTTTGCCCGTGAGTCCGCCAGCCTGCAAAATCCAGCAGCAGGCTCCAATCTTGCTAATCCCTAACGTATTCTCTAGCGAGTTCTGCCAACAGTTGATCGCGGCTTATCAGCAAACGGGCGGCGCTGAATCTGGTGTGATGCGGCAAGAAGGCGACAAAACGGTGGTTGTCCCTCAGCCAACCGTAAAACGGCGGCGAGACTGGCTGGTGACTGAGCCAGCTTTACTCAACTCGATTAATCTGGCGCTAAGTCGGCGTGTCGTGCTAGAGATTGCCAAAGTGTTTCAATATCGCGTCACCTGCTTTGAGCGCTACACCGTCGCCTGCTACGCAGCGGCAAACCAGGGATTTTTCCGGCCTCACCGCGATAATACGGCGCAGGGCAATCGACATCGACGCTTTGCCATGACGCTAAACCTAAATAGCGGCTATGAGGGGGGCGCGCTGCGGTTTCCAGAATATAGCAACATCCTGTACTGCCCTGAACCGGGTGGCGCGGCAATTTTTTCTTGTTCACTGCTGCATGAAGCCATGCCAGTGACGCAGGGCGAGCGCTTTGTACTGCTGTCTTTTTTATATGGCGACGAGGACGCCAAGCTGCGTCAGCAGACCCAAGCTCAAATTGTCCGACATGGCTCAGCTCAAAACTTACCCGCCAGCGGCAGAATTCAGCCTGCAACCCAGTCTTGAGTCTAATTCAGCATATAGTCTGCATCAAACCAGCATTTGGGCAGCGCTTCACCCGAAGGAAACAGCAGCCCTGACTTGGCAAAGGCTTCGGGATCTTGCTCTTCTTCGCCGTTTTGCACCTGCCCTGAGACAGCCTGCTGCTGCGGGTTGATCAGCGCTTCGAGATCGATGATTTTAATCAGGTCATCAGCATGATTTTTGAGCAGCATAAACTTTCTATTAAACTTCTGCCGCTCATTCTCTGGCATTCTGGGCGAATTTTCTTCTATCGCGAGAGGTGTTGTTGAGCGCAGTCGCTAAACCAAATGAATCAGCGCTTCCAGCAGGCTTTGGTTTTGTGCCTCTGTGCCCACCGTGATCCGCAGCTTGTCGTCCAAACCGGGCTGGTTGAAATAGCGCACCAGAATGCCGCGTTCTTTAAGGCCAAGATAGAGCGCTTCGGCATGGCCTTTGGGTGAGGTGACAAACAGAAAGTTAGTCTGCGAGTCGGGCACTTGGAAGCCAAGCTGCTTGAGATCCACTGCTAGCTGGGCACGGGAGGCTTTGACCCGCTCGGCGCAGGCGTTTTTGTAGTCCTGATCTCGCATCGCCGCTGCTCCCACCGTGCAGGCAATCGCGTCAATGTTGTAGCTGTCTTTGACCTTAAACAAGCCGCTGAGCAACTCCGGCTGCGCGATCCCGAAGCCCAGCCGCAGCCCCGCCAGCGAATAGCCTTTGGAGAGCGTGCGGCTGACGATCACGTTGGGGCAGTCTTTGACCAGCGCCAGCGCGGTAGATTCGGCAAAATCGACATAGGCTTCGTCAATCACCAGCAGACCATTGAGGCGAGCGGCAAGCTGACGCAGGGCTGCGTTGTCCACCGAATGACCAGACGGACTGTTAGGCGAGGCAATAAAGGTGACGGCTCCGTTGGCGGCAGCCAGCGCTTCAATTGGCAGCTGATGGTCTGCATCGTAGGGAATCTCGATCAAGTCGGCTGGCTGCATCGCGGCGAGCGTTTTGTAAAGCACGTAGGTTGGCGTCGGGTAGACCACCGGACGCTGCTGTTCGGCGGTCGCGCGGATGATCACGTTGAGGATTTCGTCGCTGCCGTTGCCGACAATTATCCAGTCGAGCGGCAGATCTAGCACCTCGCTGATTGCCTGCCGGAAGTCGTTGGCAAACGGATGTGGGTAGCGGCGCAGATGCTCCGGCTCGATTTGCTGTAGTGCCTGCATCGCGGCGGGGGAAGGCGGATAGGGATTTTCGTTGGTGTTGAGCTTGATAATCGGCGTACCGGGCTTGGGCTGCTCACCCGGAATGTAGCCCGTCATGCCCTCAATGCTGGGGCGAAAATAGCTGCTCATGGATGGTGGCGCAAGGGATAGAAAAACAGCAAGAGAATTCCTTCATCTTAAAGCAGACCCGCCAGCCCTATGATATAAACCAAGCTTGTGCCTCGCTGCTATCTGTCCGGATCGCCAAGACTCATGACAAAGCTCATCATCCAAATTCCCTGCTACAACGAAGAGCGCACGCTGGGGATCACGCTCTCGGCCTTGCCGCGCCAGCTTTCCGGCATTGATTGCGTCGAGTGGCTGATTATCAACGACGGCAGCCGCGACCGCACGGTGGAAGTTGCAAAAGAATTTGGGGTCGATCACATCATCAGCTTTCCGACCAATCAGGGGCTGGCAAAGGGCTTTATGGCGGGGCTAGAAGCCTGCCTCAGAGCCGGAGCCGATATTATTGTCAATACCGATGCCGACAACCAATATTGCGCCGAGGACATTCCGCTGCTGATCCAGCCGATTTTGCTGGGGCAGGCCGAAATGGTCGTGGGGTCGCGGCCAATCTGGGAAACCCAGCATTTTTCCACCTTCAAAAAGCTCTTGCAAAACCTGGGCAGCAGCATGGTGCGTCTGGCCAGCAGCACTGATATTCCTGATGCGCCCAGCGGCTTTCGCGCCTTCAGCCGCAGCGCCGCCATGCAGCTCAACGTGTTTAGCCGCTATACCTACACGCTGGAGACGATCATTCAGGCGGGTCAAAAGGGAATTGCGATCGCCTCAGTGCCAATCCGCACCAACCCGAACCTGCGAAAATCACGGCTGGTCAAAAGCATCCCGTCTTATGTGTTTCGCTCGGCCACCACAATTCTGCGGATTTTCATGCTCTACAAGCCGCTGCGGTTTTTTACGGCGCTGGGCAGTCTGCCGCTGAGCTTGGGGATGCTGATTGGGCTGCGCTGGCTCTATTTGTTCTTCTTTGTTGATCCGACTCGCTCTCGCACGCCCAGCCTCATCTTGGCCGCAATCTTGATTTTGATTGGCTTCCAGCTCTGGATGTTTGGCCTGATTGCTGACCTGATGGCCGCAAACCGTCGGCTGCTAGAAGAAAACCGGCTGCGGCTGCGGCGGATTGAGTTCGAGCGCTAGAGCGAAACATCACGCAATAAATCACGCTCAGCAAAGCCAATGCGCCAGAATCGCAAAAATTGCTAGGATCAGGGCTTCAGGCTGCAAAATGGAGGCAATCCGACGGTTTACACACGCCCTTTAGCTCGGTTAATCGAGCAGCTACAAAAACTTCCCGGCGTCGGGCCCAAAACGGCTCAGCGGCTGGCGCTCTACATTCTTAAGCGGCCTGAAGTTGACGTGCAGGCGCTCGCCCAAGCCTTGATTGATGCCAAGCAGCAGGTCGGCTTCTGTTCGGTTTGCTTTCACCTTTCGGCTGAGCCAGTTTGCGAAATCTGCCGCGACCGCAACCGTGAGCAAAATACGATCTGCGTCGTTGCTGACTCCCGTGACGTGATCGCCTTGGAGCGCACCCGCGAGTATCGCGGTAAATATCATGTCTTGGGCGGCCTAATCTCGCCCATGGACGGCATTGGTCCCGATCAGCTCTCGATTACGCAGCTGGTGCGTCGCGTCAGTCAGCAGCAGATCAAAGAGGTGATCCTGGCAATTAATCCCAGCGTCGAGGGCGAAACCACCACGCTCTACATTGGCCAGCTGCTGAAGCCCTTCACCCGCGTCACCCGGATTGCCTTTGGCCTGCCAATGGGTGGCGACCTAGAATATGCCGACGAGGTGACGCTAGCTCGCGCTCTAGAAGGCCGGCGTGAGCTAGATTAGAGACCAGCCATCGCAACGAGCGGAAGTGAGGCCATGAGCAACGACTTGACATCTGAGATCACTGAGATCAAGACAACGCTACAGCAGTTGGCTCAGATGCAGGTGAGGACGCAGCAGCAGATCGACCAGAGGGGACAGCGACTCGATCTCTCGATTTCTGATCTGCGTTCAACGGTGGCAACATTGGCCGATATGGTCACCACTCACGAAACGCAGCTTGAGCAGATGGGTCAGCGCTTTGATCAGTTTGGACAGCGCTTCGACCAGCATATCGAGCAGGCTAACCAGGACAGAGCCTTGATGTTTCAGCTGATTCAAGCGATTGCTCAAGGGCGCAACGGCAATTAGACTTCCAGCTAAAACCGCCTTAGCTGAGCGGCGGCTGTAAAAAACTGGCGGTCGAGGCCGCGAATCAGCAGTATGGCTGTTAGCAGGGTTGTAAATGCCAGGATGAACATTACCAGCATTTGATAGAGTGCGGCATTCAGCGGATCGACACCGCCCAGAATTTGACCTGTAATAATTCCTGGCAGCGTCACAATCCCAACCACCATCATTGAGTTCAAAATCGGAATCAACCCTGCTTTAATCGCCTCCTGCCGATAGAGCCGAGTCGCCTGTCGGGGCGTGGCACCCAGGCTAAGATGCGTTTCGATTTCGAGCTGACTGTTGTTCATCGTACTGACAAATCGCTCTCCGGCCAAAGCGGCTGCATTCATCGCGTTGCCCAGCAAAATCCCGGCGAGCGGCACCAGATACTGCGGCTCATACCAGGGGTCTAATCGCAACACCAGCAGGCTGATATAGGCCAGCGTCAGCGCCGTGCTGAAGGCAATTGAGCCGCCGACAATGGGGATGATCTGCGGAATCTTCTGGCTGATCCGGTTGCGCGCCACCACCGCCGCAATGCTGGCCATCACCGCAATAATCGCCATCACCGCCCAAGGATTTCTGAGCGCAAACACCACCGCCAGCAGATAGCCCACCACCAAAAGCTGTACGACGGTTCGCACTGTTGCCACCGCCAAATTCCACTCTAGCCCCAGCTTTTGCCAAGCTGAGAGGCCAATTGCCAAGAGCATTAGCCCCAGCCCAAAGCCCATGCCGACTAAATCTAGCTCGATTAGCTCCATACTTAATCGCTTATGCTCCAGCCGTAAAAATTACGATAAATAGCGAAAAATTAAAAATTCTGACGAAAAACCGTGGATTTCCCAGTTATTTATAGTTTTAGCAGTAAATTTGAAGAAATTTTTATATTCTTTATGCCCTGACTGTTATGAAAGTCCTATTAGTCTGGCCGATTTTGCCGAATTCGTTCTGGTCCTATCAAGAGACGCTCGATTTGGCTGGACTGCGTTCGACGACCCCGCCGCTGGGGCTGATGACGGTAGCGGCAATGCTGCCTGCGAGCTGGGAACTAAAGCTGATTGACCGCAACGTAGCGCTAGAAACTGACGCTGACTGGGACTGGTGCGAGCTGGTAATCATCTCGGCCATGCTGGTGCAGCGCCAAGATTTGGATGATTTGATCCGTAAGGCCGTGCGCTTAGGCAAAAAAGTGGCGGTGGGCGGCCCGTTTGTTACCTC
>CASBQH010000463.1 GCA_949127695.1 Synechococcales cyanobacterium PMM_0073 | reverse complement strand
GCTGAAATATTGCGGCTTTGCGGCAGCGGTCTCCAATGCTCTGCCTGCGGTGAAAGCTGAAGCTGATTGGGTGGCCGAAGGGGCGCGCGGAGCGGGTGTGGCGGAACTGATCGACTATTTGCTGGCTGGAGAGCCAGCCAGGTAGCAGGCCGCAAAAAAGGCAGGCCAACGCCTGCCTCAAGGGATCAAATCGGAGTTGCCGCAGCTATACTGCCGCGAAAAATTCCTTCGACTTCACCGGATCAGGCGTCATGGTGGCGTCACCGGGCTTCCAGTTGGCGGGGCAAACTTCGTCGGGGTGAGACTGCACATGCTGAATGGCCTGCAAGGTGCGGAGCGTTTCGTCTACGCTGCGGCCAAAGGCTAGGTTGTTGATGGTGGCATGTTGGATCACGCCATCTTTGTCGATGATGAACAGACCGCGCAGGGCAATCCCAGCTTCAGGGTCTAGCACGTTGTAGGCGGCGCTGATTTCTTTTTTGATGTCGGCCACCAGGGGATAGGCCAAATCGCCCACGCCACCCAATTTACGGTCGGTTTGCGTCCAGGCCAGGTGCGAAAACTCGCTGTCTACGGAGACACCCAAAATTTCAGTGTTGATGGCCTTAAAGTCGCCATGCCGGTCACTAAATGCGGTAATCTCGGTGGGGCAGACAAAGGTGAAGTCGAGCGGGTAGAAGAACAGCACGACATATTTGCCGCGATAGTCAGATAGCTTAATGCTCTTAAATTCCTGATCATAGACCGCCGTGGCCGTGAAGTCAGGCGCAGGTTGACCAACCCGGAGGCATCCTTCGGAACTGTAGGTCAGGGTCATGAACGAATCTCCTTAACTAAATACGTCTACTTTAACGAACTGTTACGACTATATCATAGTCATAACGATTGTGACTAGGCTAGCCTTAGTTCAGCAGATCGGCTCAGAAAGCTTGACAGATCAGCCCCTAGCAAAAAACAGCGATTTGCCAAATAATGAGAGTCTGGCCTCTGGCTCGGCCTGTACCGATCAATTTAGATCGGCCAGTTAGGGCAAATCATGATCGAAATGGACAGTTTAGACCCGCGAGAATGGCTGTTAACCAACGGACTGGGCGGCTTTGCCAGCGGTACAGTTAGCGATGCCCACCGCCGTACCTATCACGGCTGGCTGTTTGCAGCGCTAGATCCGCCTAGCCAGCGGGTGCTGCTGCTGTCGCGGCTTGATGCTCAGCTTGACGTACTGGGCAAAAGCTTTGAGCTAGGCGTTAATTTTTGGAGCAGCGGTGCGGTGTCTCCGCAGGGCTATCGGCTGCTACAAAGCTTTCAGGTGGAGCCAGTGCCGACTTGGACTTGGGGGCAAGAACACTGGCAGCTGTCGCGTCGGCTCTTGATGCCCCATGGCGCAGAGGCAAGTCAGCAGCAGCTATTGATCGAATATCGCTATCACGGCGCAGAGACCGCCATTTTGAAGCTGCGGCCACTGATTGCCGATCGGGTGTTTCACCTTCAGCAGCAGTCCCAAGATTTACAGTTTGGGCAAATATCTCAGCCCCAAGCGCTGCGGCTCCAGGCCAAGCGAACGAGCGGCGGCTTGGGAACTCCCTGGAGTCTGCGCTGGACGCATGGCGACTATTACAACGACGGCATCTGGTACTGGGGCTATCACTATCCTGAAGAAACCGGGCGCGGCTTGGCGGATACCGAAGATCTCTACAGTCCGGGCTGTCTGGTCGTGGTGCTGGCTCCGGGTGAGGCGGTAACGCTGGAGGCGCAACTAGAAAGTTTAGAGGCTCCCAGCTTGAATAACTTGAACAATCAGAGCTTTGAGCAGGCTTTGGCCTTAGAGCAACTGCGGCTGGGCAGCAAAGAAACGCCGCTGCGCCAACGGCTGCTGGCGGCTGGCGATCAGTTTATTGTCCATCGCGCCTCAACCCAAAACCCGACGATTATTGCAGGCTATCCCTGGTTCAACGACTGGGGACGCGACGCGCTGATCTCGCTGCCGGGGCTAGCGCTCTCTACCGGCAAATTTGATCTGGCCAAAGGGTTACTCCAGACCTTTGGCCAATATTGCCAGCAGGGGCTAATTCCCAACACCTTCCCTGACGCCGAGTCTCAGCCGATCTACAATTCAATTGATGCCGCGCTCTGGTGGATTGAGTCATTGGGGCTGTATCTGGAAGCCAGTCAGGACTGGGCGTTTTTGGTGCAGCAATATCCGGTGGTCTGGGGAATTTATAAAGGGCTGATGGTGGGGACGCTCTACAGCATTCGGGTCGATGCCTTTGATGGGTTAGTCACCTGGGATGCACCGGGAGTAGCGCTGACCTGGATGGATGCGGTGGTGGCTGAGACTCCGGTGACGGCGCGGCGCGGCAAGCCCGTTGAAATTAATGCGCTCTGGTATTCGGCGCTCTGCTGGGCTAATCAATGGGCTGAACGCTTGCAGACTGCGGGAGATTTACCGTTTGATATCGCAACGCTGAAGAACCAGGCGCGGCGCTATGCAACCCAAGCTGAGCAGGTGAAAGCCTCGCTGCAAAAATACTGGAATCCGGCTGAGGGCTATCTCTACGACCGAATTGACCCCAACGACTACCCAGATCGAACCATTCGCCCGAACGCCGTGATTGCCCTGTCGCTGCACCACTGTGGGTTTACGGAAACAATGGGCCAATCGGTGCTGGAGGTAGCGCGGCAGCGGCTATTAACGCCTTACGGCCTGCGGTCACTCGATCCGGCTGATCCGCAGTATATCGGCCAATACCAGGGCGGCATCTGGCAGCGCGATCAGGCTTATCATCAGGGAACCGTCTGGCCCTGGCTGCTGGGTGCTTTTATCCGAAGCTGGCAGCGCTTCTACCCCAATCAGCCACTGCCGTTTGACTGGCAGCCGCTGCGGGATCACTTTCAGCATCAGGCTTGCCTGGGTTCGATTAGCGAAATGTTTGATGGCGACCCGCCTCACGCGCCCAGAGGAGCCGTAGCGCAAGCCTGGTCGGTTGCAGAGCTGATCCGTCACGGGTGCTGAGAGCTTGGCGCTAATAGCTTATAGTCATAATGACTTTGGGTTGTTTGTTAGAATCGATTGATCCAGATTGGGCTGAGATTTTCAGCTGAAGTTCACCGATTTTGCACAGTAATGCGCTACATTACCGTCTCAGCTGGATGCCGCTAAAGCAGCGTTTTGAGCCGAATTCACCGATTTTTGTCACTCCAGAACCGAGGGTTGGTCATGTCCCATTTTTCCTTTGATGCCCATTTTTCCTGTGATGATAGCAACGGTCGCAAGTCATTTGAGTTGCCCGGTGCCAAACCTCACTACACGCCCGATCGGCCTGGGCAAGTTGAGCATATTTTTTTAGACCTCCAGCTCGATATTCCGCAGCAGAGCTACCAAGGCAGCTGTCAGATTCGGCTAAACCCGGTGCGAAATGGCCTAGAGCGACTGACGCTAGATGCGGTGAATCTGCAAATTCAGTCCGTGCAGGTGGATGGCACAGCGCAATCTTTTGACTATGACGGTGAGCAGATCTTGATTCAGATCTTGCCCACGACGGCAGGGCAGCCGATTTTAATTGAAATCCAGTACCGAGTCGAAAAGCCTCAGCGCGGCATTTACTTTATTCAGCCTTCGGCTGACTATCCAGAGAAGCCGACTCAGGTTTGGACGCAGGGCGAAGATGAAGACTCGCGCTACTGGTTTCCCTGCTTTGACTATCCGGGGCAGCTCGCCACTTCCGAAATCCGGGTGCGGGTGCCGAAGCAGTATTTAGCCATCTCGAACGGCGAGCTGGTTTCGACTGAGAGCCTGGGCGAGGAGACAACCTATCACTGGCTGCAAAAAGAGGTGCATCCTAGCTATCTAATGACACTGGCGGTGGGCGATTTTGCCGAGCTGCGGGACGAATGGCAGGGCAAGCCTGTGACTTACTATGTCGAAAAAGGCCGCGAAGCTGACGCTCGCCGCACGATGGGCGACACGCCTGCCATGATCGAGTTTTTTGGCCAAACCTATGGCTATCCTTACGCCTTCCCCAAGTACGCGCAGGTTTGTGTGAGTGACTTTATCTTTGGCGGTATGGAAAATACCTCCACCACGCTATTGACCGATCGCTGCCTGCTGGACGAACGCGCCGCCCTAGACAACCGCAATGCGGAGAGCCTGGTGGCGCATGAGCTAGCGCATCAGTGGTTTGGCGATTTGGTGGTGATCAAGCATTGGTCGCACGCTTGGATTAAAGAAGGCATGGCTTCTTATGCTGAGGTGCTCTGGACGAATCGCCAGTATGGGGCGGCTGAGGCGGCCTATTACTATCTGGAAGAAGCCCGCAGCTATTTGAGCGAAGACAGCTCGCGCTATCGCCGCCCGATGGTGACGCATATCTACCGCGAGGCGATTGAGCTATATGATCGCCACCTGTATGAGAAGGGAGCCTGCGTCTATCACATGATTCGGGCGGAGTTGGGTGACACGCTATTTTTTCAGGCGATCCAGAAATTTGTGCAGGACAACGCGCACCGCACTGTAGAAACCGTGGATCTGCTGCGGGCGATTGAGCAGGCTTCGGGGCGCAATTTGCAGTTTTTGTTTGATCAATATGTGTTTCGGGGCGGGCATCCCGACTATAAGGTGGCCTACAGCTGGGATGGCGACAGCCGGCTCGCCAAGCTGACGGTGACGCAGAAGCAGGCGACGCCCGGTGACAGCAGCAGCAAGAGCGGCTTGTTTGATTTAAAAATTCCGATTGGCTTTGGTAGGGTGCAGGCAGAAACACCCAGCTTCCAGACTTTTACGGTGCGGCTGCATGAATACGAGCAAAGCTTCTACTTTCCGCTGGCCGAGAAGCCGCAGTTTGTCAGCTTTGACTTGGGGAATGCCTACCTCAAAACTGTGACGCTGGAATACCCGCTGGCAGAGCTGAAGGCGCAGTTACAGCATGACCCTGATCCAATTTCGCGGATCTATGCGGCTGAGGCGATTGCTAAAAAGGGCGGCCTGGAGGCGGTGCGGGCGCTGGCGACGGCGCTTCAGCAAGATTCGTTTTGGGGGGTGCGGGCTGAGGT
>CASBQH010000462.1 GCA_949127695.1 Synechococcales cyanobacterium PMM_0073 | reverse complement strand
TGGGCAAGCCTAAGCGTGCTGCCGCCACAGCCTGATTTGCGCCTTTGCCACCCGGCACGGTTTTAAAGCTCTGCCCCACAATTGTTTCGCCCGGTGCGGGAATTCGAGCGGTGCGGGCGACGAGATCCATATTGATGCTGCCAAATACGATCACGCTCATAGATCAAACAAAAGTAAAGCGGGCAGTCCAAAAGCTGTAACCCTAGTTTAAAACCGCATCATTTAACTCTACCGAAAGACAGAACTTTGTGAGCAAATCTTTAGATTAAAGCTCAGCCTCCAGAGCGATTTGATCTAACCTAAATTACCGATATAACAATAGAAGCTTCCAAGTTAAGAAAGCCTCCAATCGGAAGTTTTGAGCTGGGAGTAAGGGGTAATATCAAACTGGTTTACTCTGAATATTTAGATGGTTTTGTCTGTAAAATTTGCTTGTTTTTGGAGGAACTAAAATGAGTTTCAATGTTTCAGCGATTACGCGATTTTTCAAAAGTGCGGCGATTGCATTGTTCTGCACGGTGATTCTGTTTTCCCAGAGCTACCCAGCCTTGGCAATTGGCAGCAGCCCGACTCGCCCTTCTGAAGGTGAGCCTCGGCTGAATCAAATTTTAGATGAGTCAGAAGATGCGATCAGACCTGAGAATGCGCTTGATGCCGATAAAATAATCGACAAGGCCAACAAAGGCTTGAATGAAGTGCAAGGCACGGCTGATATCCAGCAGATGAATCGTCCGACCAACTCGCGCCAAGCTAAGTCGGCAGCAGAAGAAGTGCAAGAAACGCTGAGCAAAGCCATGGACAAAGTGACAGGCCGTGACTAGGTTTCTGCCAGTTTCTGTGAGCTGATTTGATTCGCTAAATAGCGCCAAAGCGGATGGATTTCTCCACCCGCTTTGCAGTTTTAAACTCGAAGCGCAGAATTAGGCTATCGCAGAGGCAGGCTGTTTTTCCAACACCAGCTTTGACCGCTTCACCTGCTCTGGAACCGGAATTGGATAGTCGCCCGTGAAGCAAGCAGAACAGAAGTTGTCAGTATTTTCGTTGGTCGCATCCAGCATGCCCTGCCAGCTGAGGTAGGCCAGCGAGTCAACCCCAATCTGCTGGGCAATCTCTTCGACCGACTTAGTAGCCGCAATCAGCTGATCCTGACTGTCAGTATCAATGCCATAAAAGCAAGGATGCGTCACAGGCGGCGAAGAAATTCGCATATGCACCTCAGTTGCGCCAGCATCCCGCAGGGCTTTGACAATCTTGCGGCTGGTCGTGCCGCGCACCAGCGAATCATCCACAATCAAAATGCGCTTACCCACCAACACATCTTTAAGCGGGTTCAGCTTCATCCGAATCCCAGCTTCGCGCATGGTCTGCGTCGGCTGAATAAATGTCCGCCCCACATAGCGGTTTTTGATTAAGCCCTCAGCATAGGGAATCCCCGACTGCTGCGAAAAGCCAATCGCCGCCGGAATCCCAGAATCAGGCACACCCATCACCAGATCCACATCCACCGTAGACTCAATGGCCAGCTGCCGCCCAATCCGCAGCCGATAGCTGTAGAGGCTTTCGTCATGCATGATGCTATCAGGCCGCGCAAAGTAGATCATCTCGAAAATGCAGAGCTTGCGCTGCGTCTGAGCCGCCCAATGAAATGAAGCCAGCCCTGCCTCGGTGATCCAAACCAGCTCACCCGGCTCGACATCCCGCAGATAGTCTGCGCCAATGATATCTAGCGCACAGGTTTCAGAGGCGATCACGTAGCGCAGCGGCGCACCCGCCGTCATGCCTTCCAGCGTGCCAATCACCAGCGGACGCACGCCGTTTGGATCGCGCACGCCCATCACGCCTTGCGGGGTGGCAATGGCCAAACTAAAAGCACCCTGGCAGCGGTGCAGGGCGCTAATCGTGCCTTCTAGCCATTCTTTGCCCTGATTTACCGCTTCGGCAATCGCAAAGGCGATCATTTCTGAGTCGGTGGTGGTGAGCAGCTGCACGTTAGCCTGCACTAGCTCCTCGCGCAGCGCGGCAGTATTCACCAAGTTACCGTTGTGGGTAAGCGCCAATGTCCCTAGCCGCGTTTCGACGATGGCGGGCTGGGCGTTGACGACGCGGCTAGAGCCAGTGGTGGAATAGCGCGTATGGCCAACGGCTAGCTCGCCAGGAAGCTCTTGCAAAACCTGCTCGCTAAACACCTGCGAAACCAGCCCCATATCTTTGTGAAAGTAGATCTGCCCATCTTTGAAGGTGGCGATGCCTGCCGACTCTTGGCCGCGATGCTGCAAAGTGTAGAGGCCGAAATAGGTGAGCTTGGCGACATCTTCTCCAGGCGCATAGATGCCAAACACCCCGCAAGCTTCTTCGGGTTTATCCGGGCGCTCTTGATCAACAGACGTGATCAATGCGGAATCGTCAGAGGTTGGCATCATAAAAGCGTTGGGTTCCTTTTGATGAATTAGGACTGAGTGAAAAGCCGAAAGCGGCGGAATCACAAAATTGCCCAATGCGGCAACTTAACGATTCCTTAACAAATATCACTTTACAAGCGTAGCGCAAACCTGAAGCTGGCGGCTAAGAATCAGCGTTCCCCCAATTTCCAGCTAAATCAGGAAGAATAGAAAAATAAGCTTATTCTTTCTTCATGCTGATTTTAGAAGCGCAGAACCTGCGAAAAACCTACCGCAGCCGCAGCCAAGTCTTTACGGCGGTGGCGGATGTCTCACTAAAGCTGGCCGCAGGTGAGGTGCTGGCCTTTTTGGGGCCAAACGGGGCTGGCAAGACCACGACAATTAAGATGATTGCGGGGCTGATTTTGCCAGATTCTGGCCAAGTGACGGTGGCGGGGCGCAATCCGCATCAGGATGTGCGAGCGCTGCGGACAATTGGGGCAGTGCTGGAGGGCAATCGCAATCTTTACTGGCGCTTAACCCCGACCGAGAACCTGGAGTATTTTGGCGTGCTGCGGGGGCTGACTCGTCGGGTGGCGCAGCGACACAGCCGCGATTTAATTGAGCGGTTTGAGCTGGGCGATAAGCAAAAATCGCTGGTGCAGAATTTGTCGCGGGGGATGCAGCAGAAGCTGGCGATTGCGGTGGCGCTAATGCATGATCCGCAGTTGCTGCTGCTGGATGAGCCGACGCTGGGGCTGGACGTGGAGGCCACCGAGAGCGTCAAGCGCTTGGTGCGCGAGATTGCCGCCGAAGGACGGGCGATTTTGCTGACAACGCATCAGCTGGATAT
Organism: Synechococcales cyanobacterium PMM_0073; assembly: GCA_949127695.1. Lineage (GTDB taxonomy): Bacteria > Cyanobacteriota > Cyanobacteriia > Elainellales > Elainellaceae > Elainella. The sequence goes on along the minus strand of CASBQH010000462.1, from coordinate 916 downwards.
TGCAGAAGAGCTGTCTGATCGGGTGGCGGTGATTAACCGGGGCGAGATTGTGGTGGAGGAACCGACCGCTGAGCTGATTCGCCAGTTTTCAGACAATGCCTATTTGATTCAGCTAGAGCAGCCGCTTGACAGCCTGCGAGTTAGTAAGATTACGGCGCTGGGGGCGACGGTTGAGCCGCAGCAAGTGATCCTCCGCGACCCCGATATTCTCTACTTGGTGCTAGAGATTCTGCGTCCGCTGCCGATTGTGACGATGGGGCGGCAGCAGGCCAACTTAACCGATATTTTCCTCAGCTTTGTGCGAGCCAAGCCCGATTCCTCTACCTAAGATTACTCATGCTCTCTTTGTTTTTGGCTGAATTCAAGCGCAGCTTTGTCCAACTCCGGCGCTATTCGTCTGAGCTAATTGGCGGCGTGGTGGGGACGACAATTATTTTTTACGGTCTGTTTCTCAGCACGCGCTACATTGCGGGGCCGGGGTTTCAGTTTGGCGACCGGCTGGATTCGATTATTGTGGGCTATGTGCTTTGGGCGCTGATGCTGTTTATTATGGGCGACATTGCGGGGGGCTTGCAGCAGGAGGCGCGGACGGGAACGCTGGAGCAGCTGTTTTTATCGCCTTACAGCGCTTCGACGGTGTTTTTGATGCGGGCAATTGCTAGCCTGATTTTAAATCTGACGATTAACCTCAGCATTTTGCTGCTGATTATGGCGCTGACGGGCAGCAGGTTGGCTTTTCCACCCACGCTACTGCCGCCGCTGCTGGCGGTTTTGCTGGGAGCCTATGGGATTGCTTTTGCGATGGGGGCGCTGGCGCTGACGCTGAAGCAGGTGCAACAGGTGCTGAGCGTGTTTCAGTTTGGCTTGATTTTTTTGTTTACGGTGCCGGTGGAGAGTTGGACAGGCAGCGCTAAGG
>CASBQH010000461.1 GCA_949127695.1 Synechococcales cyanobacterium PMM_0073 | reverse complement strand
TCACAAGCCCGTGCAAGATGTCGCCTTTAGCCGCGATTTGCGAACGTTGATTTCAGCCAGCGATGACGAGACGCTGCGGCTCTGGCAGATCAAAAATCTGTTTCTAACGCCACTGATTGGGCATGAAGCAGGCGTTACGGCTGTGGCGTTTGATCCAGCTAGCCGCGCTGTGGTGACGGGCAGCGAGGATCGCAGCCTGCGGTTTTGGAACCGAGAAGGCTTCCTGCTGCGAACGCTCAAGGCGCATGAGGCCGGCGTTTCTAGTCTGGCCTTTAGCCCCAGCGGCGAGACCTTGGCCTCCAGCAGCCGCGACAAAACCGTGAAGCTCTGGGGGCGAGAAGGCCAGCTGATCTCTAGTTTAACGGGGCATCAGGCGGCAGTGAATATGGTGCGATTTAGCCCCAACGGCCAGCAGATTGCCTCGGCTAGTGCAGATGGCACTATCCAGCTCTGGAGTCAGCGCGGCAGACTGATCCGCAGGCTGCTAGGGCATGTCAGCGCGGTAAACGATCTGGCCTTTAGCCCCAGTTCGCCGCTGCTGGCTTCGGTGAGCGCAGATGGAGCCGTCAAGCTCTGGCGTAGCAATGCCGTCCAAGTCACACAGCCTTTAGAGGAAAGCCAGTGGCGCAACGACGGCGATCTGCTCACCAGCTTTGGCGACTACAATGCCGCAATTGCGGCTGTTGCCTTCAATCCTAATCGCCCCGAAATCGCCACCGCCTGGGACAAAACCGTAAAGCTCTGGAAGCCCGATGGCAACGCTCTGTCCACCCTGCGCGGCCATCAGGGCAAAGTCCGCGATGTCGCCTACAGCCCCGACGGTCAAATTCTCGCCTCGGCCAGCGACGACCATACGATCAAGCTCTGGAACCAGGCTGGACAGGAGCTGACAACGCTTGACAGCCACAGCAGCGCCGTTCGCTCGCTGGCCTTTAGTCCAGATGGCCAGACCCTTGCTTCAGCCAGCGATGACCGCACCGCCATGCTCTGGGACTTGCAGCTGGTGCTAGATACCAAAGCGCTACAGCAATATGGCTGCGACTGGCTGCAAGACTATCTGCGCCACAGCAGCGAAATCACGCCAGCGCAGCAGCGGCTTTGCAACCGCTAGGCTGCTAGGGGCGACTAGACGGGAATTCCCACTCTGTGGATTCTGGGTAGCAAGATACAATGAAGGCAGCTATTTTGCCCAATGGCTCAAGCTGAGATGCAGCAGTGACTGTCTTAAATCCCCCCAGATTGGACAATTCCCAGGCAGAATAGGTCTTAAGATTTAGCATGAGATTCGTCGAAGAGCCGCCAAGAGCTGCGAGGAGAGCCGGAACGCATGGGAAAAGTAGTGGGCATTGACTTAGGAACCACCAATTCGGTTGTGGCTGTCATGGAAGGCGGCAAGCCCGTTGTCATTGCCAATGCGGAAGGGATGCGAACCACGCCCTCAGTAGTCGCCTTTACCAAAGACGGCGAGCGCCTGGTGGGGCAAATGGCGCGGCGGCAGTCAGTGCTGAATCCGCAGAATACTTTTTATGGCGTCAAGCGGTTTATTGGCCGTAAATATGGCGAGCTGAGCGCCGAATCTAAGCGCGTCCCCTACACGATTCGGCGCGACGAGGCCAGCGGCGGCATCAAGATCAAATGCCCCCGCGTCCAGAAAGACTTTGCGCCCGAAGAGCTGTCGGCGATGGTGCTCCGCAAGCTAATCGAAGATGCCAACCGCTACCTGGGCGAGCCGGTGACGGCGGCAGTGCTGACCGTTCCAGCCTACTTCAACGATGCTCAGCGACAGGCGACGCGCGACGCCGGACGAGTCGCGGGGCTAGAAGTGCTGCGGATTCTGAACGAACCCACGGCGGCTTCGCTAGCCTACGGCCTCGATCGGCGTGACAACCAGACGATTCTGGTGTTTGACCTAGGCGGCGGCACGTTTGATGTCTCGGTGCTAGATATTGGCGATGGCGTGTTTGAGGTGCGCTCCACCAGCGGCGACACCCAGCTGGGCGGCAACGACTTTGACAAGCGGATTGTAGACTGGCTGGCCGAGCAGTTTCAGCAGCGCGAAGGGATTGATCTCCGCAACGAGCGGCAGGCGTTACAGCGATTAATTGAAGCGGCAGAGAAGGCTAAAATTGAGCTGTCGGGCGCTGGCTCTACTCTGATCAACCTGCCGTTTATTGCCGCTAACGCCGACGGGCCGCTGCATATTGAAACCCGGCTGACCCGCGATCTGTTGGAAGAACTCTGCGATGATTTAGTCAACCGCTTGCGCCAGCCCGTGCGCCAAGCGCTCAGCGATGCCGGACTCAGCGCCAGCCGGATTGACGAAGTGGTGCTGGTCGGCGGCGCGAGTCGGATGCCGATGGTGCGGCAGCTGGTGCGTTCGCTGATTGATCTCGAACCCAACGAAAACGTCAACCCCGATGAAGCGGTGGCAATTGGGGCGGCGATCCAGGCTGGAATTCTCAACCAGGAAGTGCAGGATATTCTGCTGCTAGATGTAACGCCGCTGTCGCTAGGGCTGGAAACCATCGGCGGCGTGATGAAAAAGCTGATCCCGCGCAACACCACCATTCCGGTGCGTCGTTCAGACATATTTTCGACTTCTGAAAATAACCAGACGATGGTGGAAATCCATGTCTTGCAAGGCGAACGCGAAATGGCAGTCGATAATAAGTCGCTGGGTCGCTTCAAGCTGATGGGGATTCCGCCTGCGCCGCGTGGCATTCCGCAGATCACCGTCTCGCTGGATATTGACGCCAACGGCATTTTGCAAGTAACGGCGCTCGACCGCACCACCGGACGCGAGCAGGGCGTGACGATCCAAGAAGCCTCCAACCTCAGCGATAGTGAAATCGACCGGATGATTGAAGAGGCCGAGCAGTTTGCCGATGAAGATCGCCAGAAGCGGGATCGGATCGAAAAACGCACCAAGGCTGAAGCGCTCACCTTTGAGGCCGAACGGCAGCTGCGCGAAGTGGCGCTCGATTTTGGTATGCAGTTTGCTAGCTCTTACCGCCGCCGGATCGAAAACTTGATCCAGGATCTGCGTGACTATCTGAAACAGCAGGACGACCGGGGCATTGATATGTCGCAGGCCGATCTGCGGGACGCGCTCTACGAGCTACAGCGCGAGGTCTACCAAATCACCAAAGAAGACGAAGGCAGCGACAAAGATTTCTTCGGCTCGATCCGCCGCACGCTCTCGAATTTGGGCGAAGAATTCTTTGGCGATGACGATGACTTCTACGACGACCGCCGCGACTACGAGCGTGATTCTTACGGGCGTGATGCCTATGGAAACTATGGCGGCAGCTACGGCAGCGGATATAGCAACGGCAGCAGCTATGGTCGCGGGGCTGAACAGGATGCTTATAGTCGGGATGGCTACCGGGATAACTATAATCGGGATGCTTATAATCAGGACAGTTATCGAGATAACTACAGTCGAGATAACTACCGGGATGGCTATAGTCAGGACTTGAGCAAAGACGCTGGTCAGGGCAAGGCGGGCGATCGCGGCGGCAGTCAGCGCGATAATCAGCGCGATAGTCAGCGAGATCCCTACTCGCGGGATGCCGGACGCGACGTTAGGCGAGACGACTATGCAGACTCTGAGCGCAGTCGCACTAGCCGCGAGCCAGAACGCCGCGATGACGACCGCAAAGACTATTGGGAAGACAACCCAGCAGCAGGCAGCCGCCGCCCGCGAGATAACCAAGACAACTATAACCAAGACAGCTATAACCAAGATAGCTA
>CASBQH010000460.1 GCA_949127695.1 Synechococcales cyanobacterium PMM_0073 | reverse complement strand
CGATGCAGCTCGATTTAGTGAAGAGAGTCCGGCGCTGAGGTCGCTGCGGCAAAAGCAGGAAAATACGCAAGAGCTGTTGACGCAGCGGGCGCAGGAGGTGATTGGCCAGAGTCTGCCTGGAGGCTCGGCCAGCCCGCGAGTCGAGGCTTTTCAAAATTCGGTGCGGATTGCTCTAATCACCCAACTCGTAGAAGCGGGCAACCAGATTCGGATTCTCGAAGCCCGCAGCCAGAGGATTTCCCAAGACCGCAGAGGCTTTGAGGGGCGGCTCCAGCAGTTTCCCGCCGTGGCGCGTCAGTATGCCGATTTGACCCGCGAGCTGGAAATTGGCACCCAAACCCTGACCCGGCTGCAAACCCAGCGCGAAACCCTGCGAGTTGAAGCTGCCCAAACCCGTCCGCCCTGGGAGCTAATCTCAGATCCGGTGATCCCGCGCGATGCCGATGGCAACCCCCAGTCTGAGCCGACCAAAGCTTCCAACCTGATGATTGCGGGCGTGGCGCTGGGGCTGCTGCTAGGCACGCTGCTGGCGCTCTTGCTAGAGCGCTACCGCAACGTCTTCTATACGGTTGAAGATATCCAAGAAGAAATTAAGCTGCCGCTAATTGGCGTCATTCCGTTTTCGCGCGGAGCCAAACAGTCGCTAGAGTTTCCTTCCGCCTTTGGCACATCGGGCGAAATTGAAGATAGCCGCCTAGAAACGGCCTCATTCCGCGAGTCTTTTAGCGATCTGTACTCAAATATTCGCTCCACCACACCGCCGATTCGGTCGCTGATGGTCTGCTCAGCCGAGCCTGGAGACGGCAAAACCACCGCCGCACTCTATCTGGCGCAGACTGCTGCCGGAACTGGTCAGCGCGTGCTACTGGTCGATACCAACCTGCGTCTGCCGCAGATTCATACTCGGCTCGATCTCCGCAATGCCAGAGGCTTGAGCGATCTGTTGGTCAATAACGCCAACCCAGAAGAGCTGATCCAGCGCTCGCCTCTGGCCGACAACCTGTTTGTGCTGCCTGCTGGTTCCTCCGCAGCAGGCTCAGCTCGCCTGCTGGGTTCAGACCAGATGAAGCAGATAATGGCCAAATTCCAGAACCTGTTTGATCTGGTGATTTACGATACGCCGCATCTGTTTGGCTTGACCGACGCCAGCTTTATTACTGCTCAGGTAGACGAAGTGCTGATGGTGATTGCAGCGGGCAAAACGAACCGCTCAGCCGTGGATCAGGTTTTAAATAAGCTGATGGGGCTGCGAGTTCCCAGCATCAGCATTGTGGTCAACTATCTGCGGGAAAACAATAGCCCTAGCAGCAGCGCCTACAGCAAATATAGCCAGCCGCGTGACGCTCAGCCCATCCCCTAGCTGCCCCCTAGCTACTCTTCGGGCTCAGGCTGATCAGCGTCAGTTCGGGGGGGCAAAACAGGCGACCGGGCGCATAGGTGCCCAGGCCGCGATTGACGTAAAGCTGATTCTGGTTAATCTGGTGCAAGCCTTTTGCCCATTCCCAGTGCTGCACCACTCGATAGCAATCTTCCCGCATATAGGGAATCCAGGGGCGAAGCAGCTTAGGCACATAGCTTCTGACGGCCTGGTATAAAGTTGGCACTGAACCTAGCCCTGGAATGGCAATTTGTCCGCCATGCGTATGCCCAGAGAGCTGTAGATCTACCCGCCACTGCTGCAAAGGGGCTGCTGTATCGGGATTGTGAGACAGCACCAGACGCGGCAGCTGTGGATCAAGCTGCTCGAATACTGCTGCTGGGTTAAATTCCTTCGACCAAAAATCTGCCAGACCCACCAGCGGCAGCGCTGCGCCAAACGGAAAGGCCAGCTGATTCCAAAGCACCTGAATGCCCACGGCCTCTAAGGCTGCTGTCACCTCTGTCCTAGCCCCTGCTGGGTAAATGTCATGATTGCCCAACACGGCATAGGTGCCATAGCGACTGGTGAGCTGCCTGAGCTGCTGCGCCAGGGCGTGAATCGGCGTTGGGTCATCGGTGACATAGTCGCCAGTTAAGGCGACTATATCGGGCTGAGCAGCGTTGCTGCGCTCAATTGCCTCGGCTAGCAGCGCTTCAGACAGCCGCTGGCCGTCAAAATGCAAATCTGAGAGCTGAGCGATTTTACTGCCCTGTAAGGATGCTGGTAAATCGGCAATTTCGACCGTAAGATGCTCTACAGTCAATTTGCTTGACAGCAGCTTATGCATGGTTCGATGGCTCAGCAATAGAACCCCCTCAGCCTACCAAACAGAGCTATCATCCGGTATGTTATCAGCGCCACATGCGCGGGCAAATTAGTAAAGTTAGCAAAGTGATAAAGCTTTGAACAGTGCTGCTTTGGGTTTGCCCAAAAATCAATATTGTTTCAATGAACTTTGCGTCCTGCCGTGATTCCTGCCCCGACTGTCTGGATCTAGCCTGAAATCACTTGTATAAATAGAGTGGCTGATCAATTAGGCGAGCGGATTAACAAGTGAGCTAACGGGTTGCCAAGCCTAACTTAGGCTAAATTGTTGGCAGTATCACAGTTTAAAGATTATCTAAATAAATCATAATAATCTGCTCACCTTGAAAGAATTAAGGCAGAGTTATCTCTAGGGTAAGCTCCCGCCAGAGCCATCGCTAAAGTAATCACCAGAACCATCGCCATCAGAATCGCTGACGCATTTATATAAGGGAACGGCTGAAATGACCGTAGTGCTGCAAATCGGGAATCGCTCTATCACGGCTGAAGAGGTGCTGCCTCTGATGGCGGGCTATCAAATGCTACCCCAGTTTCTTCAGGAAATCTTAATTGATGATGCGATTCGAGCCATCGACTGCACGGCTGAAGAAATCCAGGAAGCTTCTGGGCAGTTCTATAGCCAAAATCAAATCACCACTGACGAAGAGCGCCAAGCATGGCTGCAACGCCAAGGCATGACGCCCGCTCAGCTGGAGGCTCTGGCCACGCGGGAGCTGCGAATTGAAAAATACAAGCAGCAAACCTGGGGGAGCAAGCTAGAATCTTACTTCTTGACGCGCAAAGATCAGCTAGATAAGGTCATCTATTCGCTGATTCGTACCAAAGATATTGGCATTGCCCAAGAGCTATATTTTCGGATTTTAGAGGGAGAGCAGGCTTTTGCCGAACTCGCCCGCAGCTACTCGCAAGGACCAGAGGCGCAAACCGATGGGCTAATCGGCCCAGTTGAGCTGAGCGTACCGCACCCCACCCTGGCGCAGCTGCTGACTCTGAGCCAGCCCGGACAGCTGAGCGCCCCCACAAGAGTCGGAGAATGGCTGGTGCTGGTGCGGCTAGAGCGATTTATTCCAGCCCAGATGGATGAGTCAATGCGGCGGCGTCTGTTGACCGAATGCTTTAATAACTGGTTACAAGGGCAGCTAAATCAGCTAGAGCTGCCAGCGCCAAACCAGGAGCTAGCCCCAGCAGATGACCCAGCGCCCGAAGCCCAAGCGCCCGCTAGTCTGCCAGAAGCTAGCTTAACTCCCAGTCCCGATCGGGCGAATGCTGCCAATCCTGCCATGCCCAATGCCGTTACCCCCACTGCGTCATGACCTATACAAAATCAAACGTTCAAGAATTCTTAGCCACCGTTGCGCCGTTTGATCAGCTCTCCCCCGAAACGCTAGGCGGCATGACCGGGCTGTTTCAGCTGTTGCGCTACCGAATTGGGCAGGCGGTTCTGGTGCGGGATCGGTTGCCCAACCAGGTTTCGATTCTCTATCAAGGGCAAATTCGCCTGCTGGGCTATGACCCGCGCACCCAAAAGCCCGTGACGCTGGCGCTGCTCCAGCCCGGCGCAGTTGTCGGCTGGGCAGGGCTGGTGCGGGGCGTGCACTGTGAAACGGCAATTGCTTCGCGTGAGAGCATCTGCCTCACCGTTTCGGCCAACGACTTCCTGGCCTTGCTGAAGCGTGAGCCGACTCTAGCCGACGCTTTCCAAAACCGCTGCGCCCCAATTGAAATCTACGATCTCCTAGGCGGTGAGCTGCACCGACAGGCTAACGGCAGCTCTGACCTGAAGGACTTGGCGCTGCGCTCGGAGGAGCAGACCGTCGTCTGCAATCTGCCTCCCGGCAAGACGCCGATTAGCCAGCTGGAGTCTGACCGGATCTGGCTGGTCAGCGGCGGCAGCAGCATCAGCAACTTCCCGATAGGCAGCCGCATTAACGTCAATCGCTCCAGCATGAGTTCGAGCGACTTGGAAGTGACTGGCAATCAGCCCGCCCGGATTATTGGCATTCCAGAGGCAATCACCCAAAACGAGCGCGAAGAAATTGCCCTGAGCGATGATCTGGCGGTGGCAGATTCTGCCGACCCCGAACTTGACATTCCCTACGCGCCGGATCGTCCTGCCGAACCCGATCCCAGCCTGTCGATGGCGGTGCAGCAGGCTCCCCAAAAATTCCCGTTTGTGCGCGGCAAGGGCGAGCTAGAGGCGACGATTGCCTGCCTGAAGATGCTCTGCCAGCATTTCAACATGCCCTTCCGGCAGGATGTGGTGCGGCGGGTGCTAGTCAACCAGATGGAGCGCAGCGGCGGCATCTCGCTAGAGCTTTGCGGGGCAGTGGCCGAAATGATGGGGCTGAATGCTCAGCTGGTTGGCGTTCCGGCCAGCGCCATCGGCAGACTCCAGGCTCCAGCCATGGTGCAGTGGCAAGATAGCTTTGCCCTGCTCTACAGCATTAGCGAGCGCGAGCTGGTGATTGCCGTGCCGGAAATGGGGATCATCCGCCGCAAGCCTGCTGATTTTATTGAAACCTGGGGCGAGCGCGGCGAAGTGCTGCTGCTGAAGCAAACCCAGCAGACGCCGCAGGCGCGATTTGGCCTCTCCTGGTTTATCCCAGAGGTGCAGAAGCATCGGCGCGTGCTGATTGAGGTGTTTATCGCCTCGTTCTTTGTGCAGCTGTTTGCGCTGGCCAACCCGCTGATGATTCAGGTAATCATCGACAAGGTAATTATCCAAAAGAGCATCGACACGCTGCATGTGCTGGGCGTACTGCTGCTGGCGCTGGCCGTGTTTGAGGCGCTGCTCACCAGTCTGCGAACTTATCTGTTTGTCGATACCACTAACCGGATCGACATGGCGCTAGGCTCAGAAATTATTGACCACCTGCTGCGGCTACCGCTGCGCTATTTTGAAAAGCGGCCTGTGGGCGAGCTGGCCACCCGGATCAACGAGCTAGAAAATATTCGCTCCTTCTTAACCGGCACTGCCTTAACGG
>CASBQH010000459.1 GCA_949127695.1 Synechococcales cyanobacterium PMM_0073 | reverse complement strand
TCACCCGACTGGGCGGCAAAATTGTCGGCATTCACTCGCCGGAAGATTTGCAGGCAGCTTCGGCTAGCCAAGAGTCTGAGCAGGAATCCAACGGCTAGAACCTTCAGCCGCTTCAGCCGCTGCCAGTGGATGCCAAGCTTAGGTGATCCGCTGGCAGCTTGGCTTTAAATTTGGCCTACTTTAAATTTGGTCTATTTTAAATTTGATAGTCATTGCCAACAGTAGCAAACGACCGCGCGGCCTTGGGCTTGACGTAGACTATTTGCAGCGGCTGTAGGTTGAGTAGGTCAAACTGTTCGCGCGTTAGATGCGCCACAAAGCTCTGCCCTGCTTCAAGCTGTAGCTCCACCTGAATTTCCCAGCCTAGATGGATTACCCGCTGCACCGTAGCCAGCGCCGAAGCGCGTTCTGGCGTCAGCGCAATCGCCACATCATTCGGGCGCAAAAAGACCTGATGCCCTTTGGCCTCATAGCCAGATCGCTGAAAAATTTCGGCATGGCTAGGCAGGACGTTCACCGCGCCGATAAAGCTGATCACAAACGGCGTGGCCGGATCGTCATACAGTTCGGCGGGGCTGCCCACCTGTTCAACCCGCCCTTGGTTCATCACCACCACCTGATCAGAGACTTCCATCGCCTCCTCTTGGTCATGGGTAACGAACACCGTCGTGACATGCGACTGATCATGCATTCGGCGCAGCCATGCCCGCAGATCTTTACGGACTTTGGCATCTAATGCCCCAAATGGCTCATCCAGCAGCAACACCTGCGGCTCTAGCGCCAAGGCTCGCGCCAACGCCACCCGCTGCCGCTGCCCGCCCGAAAGCTGCGCCGGATAGCGCTCGCCTAAGCTCTGGAGCTGAATCAGCTCTAGCAATTCGTTGACGCGATTTTGGATGCGCGGCTTCGGCTGCTTGGCAATCTCCAGGCCAAAGCCGATATTTTGGCGCACCGTCAAATGCTTGAACAGGGCGTAATGCTGAAACACAAAGCCAATGCCGCGCTGCTGGACGCTTTCGTGGGTACTGTCTCGCCCGGTCAGAAAAATCCTGCCGCCATCTGGCTGATCCAGTCCGGCAATTAACCGCAGCAGCGTCGATTTGCCAGAGCCAGAAGGCCCCAGCAACGCTACCAGAGCGCCTGTCTCCACCGTCAAGCTCACCTGATCAACTGCCTGAAACGCACCAAACCGCTTCGATACTTGATCAACCTGAATCCCCATCGGTTCTCCTCACTTGTATTTCACGCCAAAAATTAGCTGAAGCCAAAAACACCAAAAAGCCGAGCGACATACTGGTGTTTTATCACAGTTTAGGCTAAATTGAATTTCAATACCTCGGTATCTCGACTGGTTAACCGTTTTTTAATCTTCAGAGTCAATTTCAGAGTCAATATCCACCAACTTTTGAGGCGTGAACATCATGGTTAGATCCATTCGCAGGCTCGACTGGCGCGGTTTCTTCGGTCTGTTTTGGGCTGGAGTCGGCCTTTGCTTAATGCTGGCGGGCTGCAATGCTGATAATGCTTCGAGTCCGACCAATACGAGTTCAGCCGCCAATTCGCAGCCCGTCAACCTAACGCTGGTGTCCTATGCGGTGACGCAGGCAGCCTACGAGCAAATTATTCCGAAGTTTGCCGCCAAATGGCAGGCTGAGCATAATCAGGAGGTGAGATTTGACCAAAGCTACGGCGGCTCTGGCTCCCAAACTCGCGCCGTAATTGACGGGCTAGAGGCTGATGTAGTGGCGCTGGCGCTGGCGCTGGATACCCAAAAAATTGAAAAAGCGGGCTTGATCGAAGCGGGCTGGGAAAAAGAGTTGCCCAACGACTCGATTTTGCACCGCTCGGTGGCGGCACTCGTCACCCGCGCAGGCAACCCCAAAAACATTCAGGACTGGCCTGACTTGGCCAAAGCCAACGTAAAAGTAATCACAGCCAATCCCAAAACTTCTGGCGGGGCGCGCTGGAATTTTATGGCGCTCTGGGGAGCCGTTACCCAGACTGGCGGCGACGAGGCCAAAGCGCTGGAGTTTACCAATGCGGTCTTCAAAAACGTGCCCGTGCTGCCCAAAGATGCCCGCGAAGCCACAGATGTATTCTTCAAGCAGGGACAGGGCGATGTATTGATCAACTACGAGAACGAGGTGCTGCTGGCGAAGCAAAAGGGCGAAAACCTGCCCTATGTTGTGCCGACTGATGTGAATATCTCGATTGATAATCCGGTGGCGGTGGTGGATCAAAACGTAGAAAAACACGGCAATCGTGCAGTGGCCGAAGCGTTTGTGCAGTTCCTGTTCACGCCTGATGCTCAGGATGAATTTGCCAAAGCAGGCTTCCGTCCGGTTGACGAGAGCGTTGCGGCAAAATATGCCAGCCAGTTTCCGAAAGTGACGAAGCTGTTTACGGTGCAGGATCTGGGCGGCTGGAGCAAAGTGCAGTCTGAGTTTTTTGATGACGGCGCGGTGTTTGACAAAATTCAGTCGTCAGTCGGCAAATAGATTCACTGTATTTTTTCCTGTATTTTGTGTGGACTGCTGACTATGACTCAGATTGCGATTGCCCGTCCCAAATTCAAACGCCCTTCACTGCCGCTGACCATTACGGTAGTCTATCTCAGCCTGCTGCTGCTGCTGCCCGTGGCGGCGCTGCTGTTGAAGGCGCTGACGCTCAGCCCTGCCAAAATCTGGCAAATTGCCACCAGCCCAGAAGCCCTCTCGTCCTATAACGTTACTTTTGTGACGGCTTTGGCGGCAGGCTTAATCAACGGACTGGCTGGCCTGATGATTGCCTGGGTGCTGGTGCGCTATGACTTTCCGCTGAAGCGGCTCGTAGACTCGCTGATCGATCTGCCCTTTGCCCTGCCGACTGCGGTGGCAGGTCTAACGCTGGCTACCGTCTATAGCGACAATGGCTGGATCGGCAAGCTGCTGGCTCCCCTGGGGATCAAAATTGCCTTTACCCGCTGGGGCGTATTTTTGGCGATGCTGTTTATTTCGCTGCCGTTTGTGGTGCGGACGGTGCAGCCCGTGCTGCTGGAGGCCGAGCGCGAGATGGAAGAGGCGGCTTGGTCGCTGGGAGCTTCGCCCTGGCAAACCTTTTGGCGCGTGGTGCTGCCGCCAATTGTTCCGGCCATGCTGACTGGGGTGGCGCTAGGATTTGCGCGGGCGGTAGGGGAATATGGCTCGGTGGTGATTGTGGCGTCTAATATTCCATTTCAGGATCTGATTGCGCCCGTGCTAATTTTTCAGCGGCTCGAACAGTATGACTACGC
>CASBQH010000458.1 GCA_949127695.1 Synechococcales cyanobacterium PMM_0073 | reverse complement strand
CCGTCAGCCGGTCGAGTGCCCCAGCCAGCTCGAAGCCCTAATGCCGCTGCTGCTGCGCGATCTGCCCAGCTATGCCAATCGAGTCAGCCAGCGCGCCTACTCTAATCAACTTCGCGCCACCGCCAATCCGCCAGCCGTGATTCCGGGCTATATTCTGCTGGCTGGACGCCCAGAATATCAGCCGCTGAGCTTGGCGGCGGGCGAATATCGTTCGGTCAGCGAATCTGAGGTGCCGCAGGTGTTTTTCACCACGCTTGAGCGCCAGTATTTTTCAGATCAAGCCTTTGAGCTACAGCATTATCACTGGCTGTTTCTCACCCCGACTGAATCTGGCAATCCCCCTGGCTGGCGACTGGTGCTGATGTTCTCTAGCCTGGGCGGCGATCAGGGCGACGAGCCGTCTTCGCCGCCGCGTGACAGCAGCCAAGGCGTGATTGCCCAAGCGATTCGGCTGTGGCTGCGCGACTGTAAAGCTGGCAGCGTGGCTGCTCCCTAAGCTGCTAACAGATTTACAAACAGTCTTTTCAGACATGACCGAGCGCTTATAACTCTGGCAGCTCACCAAACCGGGCACGATATTGAGCCAGCAACGCTTCTGCTGCTTGGCGTTGACGTTGCTCCTGCTGGGCAGTTTCTTCGGCTGTGGGGACGAGCTGGCCTGCGGGGGTGAAGAATCGGAGTTTGCTGTCTTCAATGCCCAGAAATAGCTGGAGCTGAAGACTCCAAAACCGCCCTTGCTCGTCAGGCTGCATCGGCTGATAGCTGCCTTGAAGCAGCGCAAACCCTTCAAACTCTAGGCTATTGGGGTCAAACCAGAAATATTCGGGCGTGCGAAAAATGTCTTGATAGATTTGCTTTTTCAGCCCTCGGTCGGTTCTGGCTGTGCTGTCTGAGAGCAGTTCGACAATCACGTTGGGATATTTGCCCCCTTCCTCCCAAACCACCCAGCTCTTGCGCGGCTTGCGCTCAGTGTTCAACACCACGAAAAAGTCGGGGCCACGGCAGTCTTCAGATTTGAGCTGCTGGGGGCTGTAGTAAACGGTCAGATTACCAGAGGCATAGAAATCGTTGCGCTCTCGCCAAAGCCATTCGAGGCACTGGAGCAAGAGCGTCATTTGCAGACGGTGAAAATCACTTTCCAAAGGGGGTTCGTCGCTGTAAAGGTCGCCGGGTGGAAAAATGGGTGCTGTTGAACTGTCCAGGGCGGGCTGAGCAGACAGCGCAATCGTTTCTGAGTCGGCAATCGACATGGCAGCGCAGGCTAGAAACAGTACAGCTATTCTAGGCGATCAAAAAGGCACCCCGCAGGATGCCTGAATTTGTTTAGGGTGGGCTGAGCGCAGCCGACAATCCCTACAGTGGAAGCCCCGATCTGCGCCCTAAAATCGATTGCCAATCGTGAAATAAACTGCAAAATCGCCTTGGTCACTCAGTCCGGTTTCTAGCCGCACCAAGCCAACATTTGAAGTGGCCATCAAGCCCAGACCTACGCCAAAGCCATCTCCCGGCTTGCCGCGCACCACGCCGGGTTGGCCGGTCACAAAGGTCTGGGTGCCAAATCCAGTTGCATAGTCCACAAAGGCACTCGCCGCCAGCAGCACCCGGTTGCCCAGCACCTCTTGCAGCAGCAGCGGTTTGATGTCCAGTCCGGCAAACGGAGCCCGATACTCTAGCGTCGTTTGCAAATAGCTCTGTGGATTACCCAACGCGCCCAAGCCATAGCCCCGCACCGAGCTAGAGCCGCCGAGCGCGAATGCTTCATAGGGAGGCGCATCGCCCAGCAGCGTGCCGCCCTGTAGGTTAAACACCAGCGTACTGGGCGTCTCGTCTACTGTAATAAAGCGGAGCGGCAAAAATTGACTCAAGTTGAAAGTTGGGCGGCTGTAGAGAATGCTGGCATCCCCTGTCGGAATGGTCTGGTCAAAGCCCAGCTGGAAATGCGAGCCTTGAGTGGGGAAGGTCACATCGTTGCGGGTATTGTAGTTGAGGGTGGCATTGAAGGTGAGCAGACTATCGGTGCCGTCATCGCTCAGCAAGAGCCGATTGCCGTCGCGGTCGCGGGTGAACAGGCGGGAACCCGTCAGCGCCTCGCGCATCGAAACTACCTGATAAGACAGTCCTGCCGCCCAGGCGAGTTGGGGGCGCGGCTGTTGGATAATCTGGAAGCCGCCGCCGATTCGCTGTTCCCAGAAGTCGGTATTGCCAGTCGGCAGCTCGACTTCATCGCCCGAATTAAACACCGGGTTGAGATAGCCGATGCCCTGGAAATTCACGGCATAGCCTAGGTGATTGGTGCCTGCGATCCAGGGGTTGGCAAAGGTGAGGTCAAAGCCATCTGCCTGATCGCCAACCAATAGGCCCAGCGTCAGAGACTGATCGATGCCGCCAATATTCCGCACTTGCAGGCTGCCTGGAATCTGAATGCCGCTCAGCCGTAGTGGCACAGTCGGAACTGGCTCAGGCAGGGTAATGCCGCGCAGCACAGAAGGCCGAGCCACGTCATTGCTGGGATAAATTGCGATTGAGCTGGCCTCACGCAGCAGGACTACCATGACGGCTTGGGTCGAGTCTTCGCCGGGTTCGAGGCGAATGCTGGCATCCCGAACTGCCGTTAGCGTCACTATGCGCTCTAGCCCTGCTTTGGCCAGCGCCGGATCGTAGCGATCTCCGGGCTGTAGATCAAATTCTCGGGTAATAATATTAGGCTGGGTTCTGCCTGTAACGGGCTGTCCGTCTCGGTCTACGTAGCGCAGCTCAATCGCAGTGATTGTCTCGCCCTGTCCGGGCGGTACGCTCAGATCTTCGGATCTCTGCACATCCTGCTGGCGTTCAATTTCTGGTTCAAACTGTGCGACTAGGGGTTCGGCGGCAGGCAGCAGATCGCTTGCTTGCAGGGAAGGCGCAGGCTCTACTGAGCCGAATAGATCAGCTGGATTAATCAGATCAACGAACTCCAGATCAAAGGCATCTACAGACGGAGGGCTAGCCGCTTCAATCAGCTGCTCTGGCGCTAGCTCAGCTTCAGGTTCAGCCAACGCAGTTCCGCAGCCGAGGCCAGAGAGCGCAGCGCCAGACAAGAATCCAACGAAAACAGTCCGCCGTCTAACTGCAAACACACTAGGTCTTGAGTTCATTGCCAACTTCCTCACCGATTTCCAGCATCATAATCTGAATCATCCGGATCTGTTCGTACAGACTGCAACTCAAATCTTGCTCTCATTAAACCGTCAGTCTCAGGTTTACTTACAAGCTGGATCGGACTTTGCTAACCAAAAATATTTAGAGGAAAGAAAAAGAATTTGGCAGGAATATGACAGATTTTGGCCGCAAGCCTCTGACCTTCCGTGTTTCTACGGGAAATCAAGTTTTACCTGGACACAACGGGATGAAGATGAGTCAGTTTGTGGCTAGGACTGCCACCCCGTAGATCTACGGAAATGCCAATCAGCCAGCTTCTAAGACAGCTCTGGCTCAGCCTTTAGCTCAGCAAGCTTGGCGCAGACTGCTTGCATATCCTGCCACATTAGCCATTTAGGGCTGCCTTTGTCTCGCGACTGATTGCGAAGCAAATAGGCCGGATGAAAGACGGGCATACAGAGTCGCCCTTCCCATTCGATCCATTCGCCGCGAATTTTGGTAATGCCGCGCTTGTCGCCAACGAGTCCTTTAACCGCTGAGGCTCCGGTCAGCAAGATAATCTGCGGATCAACCATGCGGATCTGCTCTAGCAGGTAAGGGCGGCAGGCATTCATCTCTTCCTGCGTAGGAGTACGGTTATCAGGTGGACGACATTTAACAATGTTGCCAATAAATACGTCAGTATCTGTGAGGCCAACCGACTCCAATATTTTATCTAGCAGCTGTCCCGCCTTGCCCACAAACGGCAGACCTGTCTCATCTTCGTTCTGGCCTGGTCCTTCTCCCACAATTAAAATACTGGCCTCTGGGTTGCCCCGACCCACAACCGCCTTGGTGCGCGTCGCCCCCAAACCGCAGCGATGACAGTGATTACAATGCTGCGACATTTGCTCCATTGAGCTATAGGTTCCGGGCGGAATTGGCACCGTGGCGCTGGTGGGAATTAGCTCAGGATCAGCGGTTGAAGCGGGCTGGGGACTAACTGCCGCTGAGTTGAACAAATCCATCTGATCGTCAGAAGCCATGACTCTTTGCGTGATCTTTGAATAGGAAAGGCGAAGCTCAGGCTTGTATATTAAACGATTTCAGCGCGTCTAGTTCACCTACTTAAGGCAGAGTTGGCTGAGATATAGTTCTGCGGCTAAATATCCTGAATATCTCCTGAATATCTAAATAGATATCAATTAAAAAACTAGAGTTCGGTGTTGTCGCGGATGCTGCTAGCAGGCGGCTCGTTATATATTTTCATCAATAGGACTTTTACAGACAAAAAACCGACAGCTTCCGTGAGGTCACTGTCG
Source organism: Synechococcales cyanobacterium PMM_0073 (assembly GCA_949127695.1). GTDB lineage: Bacteria > Cyanobacteriota > Cyanobacteriia > Elainellales > Elainellaceae > Elainella. The sequence continues at coordinate 222 of CASBQH010000458.1, read as the reverse complement.
GCAAGTCGTGTGTTCCCTGTTGATGACTCGGCTAGAGTTGAGTCCTCTTAAGTATGGAGGCACTCTACTTTTCGGAATGCGATTGAGATCATAAGGTTTGAGTGATCTAGTCTATTGACTAATTTTACATTTCCCTCAATTGCCCTAACGAGCAACATCTAACTCAAGAAAGTTTCAAAAAGATCAGAAGCCCCAAATTTTGGACGCTTTGGCTCTTGCGGG
>CASBQH010000457.1 GCA_949127695.1 Synechococcales cyanobacterium PMM_0073 | reverse complement strand
TAAACCAGTCACAGCGCCTGAAACCCAATGGACACAACTGGACTCGAACCAGTGACCCCCACGATGTCAACGTGGTGCTCTAACCAACTGAGCTATGCGTCCGTTTATTCTACAGTTGACTATCTTAGGCTACAGACGCGAGATTCGGCAATAGCTGCCCATAGCTCAGCGAGATTGCTCCAGCTCAGCATAGGCCGCATAGACGCCTCGGACGTTGTACCAATTCAGAAAAATCCGGGCAATTTCCAGCGCTAGCTGCGGCTTGCCCTGGTCAATCAGCCACTGCAAAACCGGAGCCATACTGCGCTCGTTCAGGTTGCCGCCCAGCGACAGCAAGCCCCAGAGCCAGCGGTGAATCCAGGTCATCTGGATCATCATTCGCACATCCCAGGTCGGGTGCTTCTGGTAGAACAGAACCCCCATGCGGCCTCGCTGAATTTCGCGGTCAATTAAGCCAGGAAGCTGCGCGAGGGCAAACGGTGGATGCCAGTGATAGCCTTTGGCCTCTGGGCATTTGATTAGCTTTAGCCCCAGCTGCTTCAGCCGCACGCCCAGCTCCAAATCCTCCCAGCCGTAGAGCTGAAACCGGGTATCGAATAGGCCAGCCTGCTCCAGCCAATGCCGCCGAATCGCCACGTTGCCCGTCGCAAAATAGGCCGCCGAGAAGTCGGTGATCTTGTAGGGTTCGGAGGTGGGCTGCTCGAAGTTATTGGTGTTGATCACGCTGCCGTAGGTAAACAGGCGATCATGGCCGAGCTGCTGTTGCCCTTGAAGCAATGCTTCGACATGCGCCTGCAAAAAGCCCTCTGTCACCACCAGATCGCTGTCGATGAAGACAATCACATCGCCCAGCGCCTTAGCCACCCCCAGATTGCGGGCGGCGGCAGCACCCTGATGATCTTGTTCAAACCAGCGCAGGTGCGGCAGATTCGCAGCTTGCAGCCAGCTGATGGTGTCATCTGTCGAGCCATCGTCAATTACTACCACCTCGTAGTCGGCCAAATCTGCGGCAAGGCTCTGCGTTTCCAGCGCCTGGAGGCATTTTTGTAAAATCGGCAGGCGGTTGTAGGTGGGAATCACCACGCTGATGAACATGCTTTTGCTCTCTCCTCACAGCAGCTCTACACAGCATATTCGCAAATCTGTACCGATCCTGACAGGAAATTCAGCAGCTTTGATTAGATAATAAGAGCTTTGTTCTTGGGTCTGGTGGATCAGCTAGGCCATAGCCGCGAGGAGAAAATCGCATGAAAGCGCAGGATTTGAACGGACAGACGATTGCTTTTGCCGGATCGGGGGGACTTGATAGCTGCACCGTCACCCGCTGGCTGAGTGATTTGGGCGTGAACGTGGTCTGCTTTACTGCCGACTTGGGGCAGCCCGACGAAGATGATGTTTCGGCGATTCGAGAGCGGATGCTGCTGTCTGGGGCGAAAGAATTTGTGCTGCTGCCCGTGCGCGAAGCAATTGCCGAAATTGGCGTCCAGCTCATTCAGGCGCAGGCTTGCTACGAAGGGCGCTACTGGAACACGACGGGCATTGCCCGCTGCGTGCTGACCAAAGCAATGGTGGAGGAAATGCAAAAGCGCGGCCTCAGCATTCTCAGCCACGGCGCAACCGGGCGCGGCAATGACCAGGTGCGGTTTCAGCTGATCACCAACATGCTGGCTCCAGATTTTGAAGTCTATGCGCCTTGGCGCGACGAGACGTTTCTGGCGCGCTTCCCTGGACGCAGCGAAATGATCGATTTCTGTCAGGAAAAGGGGCTGTCGGTGACGGCGACCAAAGACAAGCCCTACTCCACCGACGCGAATCTGCTGGGGCTAACCCACGAATCTGGCCTGCTCGAAGCCCTAACCACGCCCGCCCATTTCGTCAAGCCCATCATGGGCTGCTACCCTGCCGATGCGCCCAACGAGGCCGAGCAGTTTACGGTGCGGTTTGAGCAGGGGCGACCTGTGGCAATCAACGGCAGCAGCGTTACAGCGCTAGAGGCGATCATGCAGGCCAACGCGATCGGTGGCCAATATGGCATCGGTATTGGCACGCATCTAGTCGAAAATCGGTTTGTCGGCATCAAGTCACGCGGGGTTTATGAAAGCCCTGGGGTCGAGATTTTGGGGACTTGCTATGCCTTCTTGCTTCAGCTGGTGCTAGACCGCCGCGCCCGCGAATTCTACGACCAGCTTTCGCTGCTGATTGCCAAGCAGATCTATCAGGGCTACTGGTTTGATCTGGCGACGCGGATGGCCTTGGAGGCGATTGGCTGCACTGCCGAGCTGATGACGGGCACGATTACCGTTTCGCTCTATCGCGGCAATATTTCGTTTGTGGCGGCCACCGATGCGCCTCATTCAATTTACTCAGAGGAAAACGCCTCGATGGAAGCCGTCGGCGATTATAACCACTCCGATTCCGAGGGGCTGCTGCGGGTCTACGGCTTTAGCGCCAGAGCACTTGCGACCAGCGGTCAGATCAAGTCCTAGCGGTCGAGCTATGAGCTATGGTGGAGCGGTATTCTGCTTCTTCGCCTATGCCGCGCCTTGAGCTACTCAAACGATTGCTGCTGCTCTTGTTTGGGTTTGTCGTCCTCTATACTGTCATGGTGCTGCTGCTGCGCTGGGTGGGGCTAGAAAACGCGCAGCGGCTCATGCGCGATTCTGGGCAGTGGGCACCGGTGCTGTTCGTGATTTTATGCGCCTTCAGCTTAATTATTGCACCCCTCAGCGGCAGCTCTTTGTTCATTGCGGGGGGCGCAATTTTTGGTAAACAGGCCGGCTTTTTGCTCAGCCTGATCGCCACGGTGCTGGGATGCAGCGCAAATTTTTGGATCTCGAAGCAGTTTGGCCGCGATGCGGTGGCGCGACTGATCGGTAAATCCAGTCTGGCAGAGCTGGATCAGCTGACGAGTCGGGTGACGGGGAATCGGGGCATTGTCTACCTAACGCTGCTAATGCCGCTGTCGCAAGATATCGTCAGCTATGCGGCTGGCCTCACGCCGATTTCCTACAGCCGCTTTGCAATCGCGCTGCTCCTCAGCGGCACGGCAATTGTGGCGGCCTATATTTACTTGGGATCAAGCCTGCTGGAGGCGCTGCTCTAGCCAGTAGGCCAGCCCAATCCAGGCGATCATTAGCCCCAGCGCCAAGAAGGCAAACTGCGCTGCTCAGGCAATCAGCAGCTCTAGCGGCACGAGCCTGCCCACAAATCTGCTGAAGGCTAGAAACTAGACGTTGCCAAACGTAGGGATCGAGTTGGAGTTGCCGCCGACTCTGGGAAAGCTAGGCAGATCAAGCTGATTGGTCTGACGGTTGCGGACGGCCAAGCGATAGTTGACGCTCTTCAGCTCGGCGTGCAGCTGCCGGTTTTCGCGCTGGATCATCGCCACTTTCTCGCGCACTGCCGTCATCCGCTGCTCAAACTTCTCGTAGTAGACGCGGGGCAACTCCTGCACCACCTGCTCTAGCATCGTGGCGCGTTCGCTCAGCTCCTGCATGGACTGGCGCAGGCTTTGGGCTTCGCTGTCACGCTCGCTCATTTGGGCTTGATAAAACGTTACCTGCTCCTCCACGCCCGCCAGCTGCTCGCGCAGGGTACGGACTTCGGCCTGCTGATGTTCGCTCAGCTGAGCCGTGGGCGAGGCGCTGGCGTTGCCTTTCACCAGCCGAAACAGCTCCTGCGAAAGCTGCTGCACTAGCTGGTCACGCAGGGTGAGCTCTTCGCGCAGCTGTGCCACTTCGGCTTGGAGTTCGGGCAGGGTTTGCGGTTGGGATTCAGTGCCGATGGCGGCAGGGTTTGGGATTGTCACGGTGCGGCTGCTCCAATCAAATTTTGTTCCCAGCGGCGAGGCGCGGCAGACCGCCGAATATCCCGCCAAATTGCTGTAGCCGCTAATGTACCATCTGCCACCGCAATTGACACTTGATTTAGACCTTCTTTTAAATCTCCGACTGCAAAAATGCGCGGATGCGAGGTGCGGCACATGCTGTCAGTCACGAGATTGCTGCCTTTCCACTCCAGATCCAGCCCTTGTAAATATTCGTTATGGTAGTGCGAACCCATCGCAATCAGCCCCGTATCTAGCTCCACTTTCGAGCCGTCGGCTAGCTCTACGCCATTCATCTGGTGGTTTTGTCCCAAAAACTGCTGAATCGGCTGCTCCACCAGCGGATAGCCATGATCGCGCAGCTTCTGGCGCATCTCCTCGCCCACTTCAAACAGGCCGTTGGTAAACACCGTAATGTAGGGCGTGAACCAGTTGAGCACAAAGGCGGTGTTGATTGCGCCCTCGGTGCCAGCAAACAGGCCACAGCGCTGGTCAGCAATTTCGTAGCCATCGCAGATCAAGCAAACATGCAGGTTGTAGCCCGCATAGTCAAACACGTTCTGCATGTTGGCCAGCTGTGGCAGGGTATCAATGATGCCGCTGGCCGCAATTACATATTTGGCGCGAAACACTGGATACTGGCTGTTCTGCTTGCCCACTTTCACCTTGACGGCAAAATTCTCGCCCTCATCGCGCACTTCCTCGACAAAGCCGCGTAGATGGTCAGCGCCCAGCTCTAGGCTATGATCTAGCCCTTGCTTCAGCAGATCGCGTCCGGGGGTTTCCGGCGGCAGGCCGAGATAGTTTCGCAGCTCCTGCATCCAAAATGAGCGGCCTTTGCCTTTTTCGATCACCAGGCAAGAGAGCCGATAGCGCTGAAGATAGATGGCGGCAGAGAGTCCGCCTGCGCCGCCGCCGACAATAATCACGTCGTAAAGATGCTCTAGCCGCTGCTCCAGGTTTTGCCTTGCGAGTTTCATAAATCAGGTTCCAGTTGCGCTCTTTCTATTATGGAATGGTCGGCTGAGTCTGAGCTGAAAAATCTCTGAGCAGCGGCTTCAAATCACAAAAACAAGCCCCCAATCAGAAACCGGATTGAGGGCAGATATCTTTGCTTTGGCTATATGGCGCTAGGCTTCAACTGCAACCTCCTCTGGCTCATCAGCGACTGCTTCCGGTCTAATCGTCATGTAGCGAATCACCTCATCGCTGAGGCGCATTGCTCTCTCTAGCACCGCAACCGCCGTGCCCGGAGCGCTATAGTTCATCTGCACATAGACGCCTTCTCGATGGCGGTTGATTTCGTAGGCCAGACGACGCTTACCCCGATGCAGGGTCTTGGGCTCTTCGCCGCTCTGTTCGCTCAGCAACGCATTATATTTTTCGATGGCGCGGCTGGTCAATTCTTCGCCTAAATCGGGGCGCAGAATGTACATTGTTTCGTATTGTGGCATTTGAGTCTCCTTATGGACATGAGGCTTCTGATAATCTGAGTGAGGCTAGATAATGAGTCTGTGTTGCCATTGGCAGCCACAGACCAACCTCAGCTAGGCTCAGAAGCAAGGATTCACCATCATATCTCAGGATAGGCTAATTCGACTATGGCGCAGCGCTTCGTCCGCATTCAAACGCTCTTAGGGCAGGTTCATTACGGCCTGCTGCAACCCGACCGGCAGGTGCAGATTTTAGATGCCCCGCCTTGGCTGCTAGGCCAGCCGACCTCGCAGGTTCTGGCGGCTGCCGACTATCAGCTACTGGCTCCCTGTGCCCCCTCTAAAATTGTGGCGGTGGGCAAGAACTACCTGAAGCACGCGCAGGAAATGGGGAGCGAACTGCCGCAAGAGCCGCTGCTGTTTCTGAAGCCGCCTACGACTGTGACTGCCCCAGACGCGCCAATTTTTTATCCGCCGCAGTCGCAGCG
>CASBQH010000456.1 GCA_949127695.1 Synechococcales cyanobacterium PMM_0073 | reverse complement strand
GGACTTGGACACGGCTCAAAGGCTCGACGTTAGGATTGGGAATCGGTTCGGGCACGGGCGGCATCACAGCAGGTTCGCCCTCAGTCTATCGTATTGTTTGCTGGTGCATGAGCTAGCCCATGCCAGAACGCTGCATTTCCAAATGACTTAGCGATTGCTGCCCTCTCATTGCCTGAATTTGCGGGATATGCGGCGATAGCGCCCCCGGATGCACGCCCGCTCGATGCGCCGCCAAAATGCCGACGGCTTCTAGATAAGAGTCTGCCGCCGTCACCTGCATCCCCAGCTTTTGCGCCGTCACGTTCAGCCGGGTAGCGTTGGAGCGGACGGTAATAATCTGCGTTTTGGACTGGCTAAGGCTAAGGGCAGCGCTGCCCCCACAGGCCGTTGCGGGCAAAATCAGCGCGTCAATTTGGTCAGCCCAGATATCCTGCGGCTGCGAGCGCTGGTGACGCTGGATAAACTGCGGGGCGCGGCTCAGCCCCACCAACACGCAGGGCAAAAAGGTATGGCCAAGCTCCTCGGCGGCTGAGCGGGGCGAGATGCTGGGGTCAATCGGCAAGGGCAAAAGGGCTGGTGCATGAGCGCAGGGCAGCTGGAACGTCCGCACCACCAGATGGCTAATCACGGCCTCGGCTCCAGCCAGTGGGTCAACGCCCTGCCCTTGACGATAGTTTTGCAGGGCTTCGCTATCTTCGTCGTCGGGGAAGCGCACCACGACTGCAATCGCCTCGGCTTTAGCTTCTTTCAGCTTTTCGACGGCACGCAGCAGGCTATCTGGCCGCTCAATTGTGCCCCAGGTCGCACCAGAGGATGCAGTGCGTAGGGTCACGCCCAAAGGTGCATCGGTGGTCACATAGTCAGTGAGGTGCAGCCCCAGCGTGGCGCGAGCTGCGTCAGCCGCCTGCAAATGCCGCAGCTTCAGCTCAGGTTCAATGGCCTGATCCAGCACCAGGCCAATCCGGTTTTGCTGCACGGGTCGCAAGCCCCAGTCGCCTGCCGCCATTTGATCAAGACCATAGCCTTCGACATAGAGGGCGTTGGGCAATGGCCAGTAGAGCTGTGCCCCGTTCATCACGTTGGGATGTGTCACGAGTCGATCGACGACCTGTGAGAGGGCGCGCGCCACGGGCATCGCATCGCCGGCATAGCCTCCAATTGCCGCTCCAACCCCCGTTGGAACGATCAACATTGCTGTGTAGGGTCGATGAGTTGAAGAATTCAATGAATACCTCTGGTGTTCAAATGAATCTAGCCAATCACATCGGGAACGTTTGCTTTAATCCAGCCAGCTGACACCACAGGAAACGCTCCGGATTAAAAAATTCTGGCTAAATCGGGTTTACGGAGCGAGTTCGCCAGTGCTAATGCCCGACGGCCAAGGATGGCTCTGTCGTGGTGACAACCGCCTCAATCTGCACCTTTTCGCAGCGGCTGGCTTCGACAATCGCCCAGCGCAATGGCTCTCCATATTGCGAAAGCTTCGCCAGAATAGCATCCTGGAGCTGAGCAGGCGGTAGCCAATCTAACTCCAACGTCAAAAAGTGAGTGAACATATTAATCTCTTCAGAACTTTAATCTCTTCAGCACTGAACTGTGATCTCAACTCGACTTTGCCTTGCCCTGCTGAAACTGACCAAACTGGAGCTGGTAGACCGTATCTTCTTTGCCAGCCTCAATTTTGAGATCAGAGCGGGGATAGGAAACACAGAGCAGCGCATAGCCTTGCGCCTGTAAGGCTGGACTGACGCCCATGCCGTCGGTTTGATCGAGGCTACCTGACAGCACCTGAGCGGCGCAAGTAGTGCAGACGCCAGCGCTACAAGAATAGGGCAAGTCGAGGCCAGCCGCCTGAGCTGCCGCCAAAATCGTTTGATCATCGGGTACAGACAGGCTATGCTGGCTTCCCTGATATTGAAGTTCGACCTGATAGATATTTGCCATAGAAAATAATCAACCCGCCAGGAAACCGACCCTGACTCAGCGCGACAGCTTATCTATAGTAAAACTCAACTGTCCGGGAAAGTTCGCTTAAATTCATCAATTAGATCATCAATTTCTTCCAGCGCCTGGTTTACGTCAATTCGCAGCGTCCCCAAATTGGGCTGCTCTAGCAGCTGAATCAGCGAGTCTCGCTTGCTTTCAATCGTTTTGAACCGCGCTTGCAAGCCCGGAACATCAAACTCTGTGTCACTCATGGTGGCTCCTGTAGATTTTTACAAACCGCAACAAACTCTCAGCCTACGGCCAAGATTAGTGAATAATTGGCCTGTATGTGATTTTAGCCTAAGCCTTCTTACGAATCCTAAGGAAGTCTGCCGGGAGAAGCTTCCCCCGGCGAACTTCCGCGCTGGCGCGTCCAGTTAATTGCCCCGTTGATTGCAATTCAATGTCGCTGTCGGGGCGGAAGTCGTCGCGCAGCACGGAGCTAAATAGGGCAAATTCTGTCACCTGCCATTTGTGACAAAACTCGCGGATCTGCTCCATTGGCAGTTCGATTGCAGTAGTCGTCATGTCGGGTTCACCCCCAAATTTTCAAGCTGCTGCCTATCCACTCGCTCTTCTGTTTTAGCAGTTTCTAGCAAATGTAAAATACAGCCTATATGCTCTGGCAAGATCAGGAGCTGATTGCTAAATTGCAGGAGTCCTCTGGAGCTAGCGTCCCCGTTGCTAGCCTGAACTGTTCCATGAATGGGGATGCTTTAAAATCGGCAGGCATGACCGGATACTGAAGACGATCCGGGTGATGATCCGAATGTTGGCAAAGGATTTAACTGAGATAAGCTAGAGAGCAAGGCAGTCAAACCAAGCCTGCTTTTAGTCAGCATTCTAGACCGATTAAAACTGTTAACTAACGCTTACTCCATAAAACATGTTACGCCAAACTTCTCTGGGAACGGTAGGACTGACCATCGGTTCCATTTTGACAGTGATTGGCTTTATCGCTTACTTTAGCGATCAGCCCACCCTGAATTTGATTGGCTTTTTCTACGGCATTCCGCTGCTGCTGGGCGGGCTAGCGCTCAAATCAGCCGAGCTGGTGCCCACGCCCTACTCTGAACCAACCTCCCCAGAAGTTTTGGCGCTGCGCGAACAGCAGGCGACCGAAACCCAAAACCAGGTTCGCAAAGACATTACGCGCTACCGCTACGGTCAAGAGGCGCATCTAGATACCTCGCTGTCTTTTTTAGGTCTTAGCCCCACAGATGAAGAGCGTCCGGTGCTGATAGGCTTGCGCGAAACGGCAATTGACGGCAGCTATGCGCTGGTGCTGGAGTTTGATTCACCGCTGATTACGCTGGAAACCTGGCAGAAAAAGCAGGAGAAGCTAGATCGGTTTTTCGGGGAGGCGGTGCATGTGAAGCTGGCGCAGCCCGCCGAAGAGCAGATTGAAGTGACAGTGATTGCAGCTCCGGTGGCAGCCGCGCAATCCTAAAAGCTCGATCCGGGCTGTTGCAAAAACTCGGACTCTGCGGGCGTAGTCTCGCGTCCTAAAATAGCGTTCCGGTGCGGAAATCGTCCGAATTGCTCCACCACAGCCTGATGCCGCTTGGCATAGTCCCAGACATCCATTAGCTCTGGCTGCTCCAGATAAAGCTGCTCAAATCGCCGCACCGACTGAGCTTGATCAGCCAGCTGCTCGCTATGCTCAAACGGTAGGTAAAGAAAAATCCGCTGCAAAGGCGTCAACTCTCGGTCAAAACCGGCATCGACAGCCTGCCGAGCTAGGGCGAGCGCCTTGGCGTCAGTAGCAAAAGCTTGAGGCTTATCCCGAAACATATTGCGCGAAAACTGATCGAGGATCAAGATTAGCGCCAAGCAGCCCTGCGGAGCCTGCGCCCAGCCATCTAGCGCCCCTGTAGCCGCCTGTTCATAGAGCTGCTGAAACTGCTGTCGAATCGTCGCATCAAACTCAGGCTGTTTGCCAAACCAAAGCTTGCGCCGCTCTGCGTAACTCTGTGGCGGTTCCCCAAACCAAAACCGCAGCACGGCTTGAGTTTCTGGCGCTCGCGTCACAGTTGACTGTCTGAGCTAGCTGGCTGCGTGGGTACAGCGCCTTCTGTCTGCTGCTGCTGATTCTGCAAGATTAGCTCGCGCTGCCGGGTGCGAAAATCAGATGCCTGTGAGCCAATATTTTCCTGCTGATCCTGGCCAAACTCGGGCAGGCTGCGAATATTGCCCAGCTGCGCCCGGTGCATGATGTCAAAAAACGGATCGCTGCTGGTCGGGCTGTTTTGGTTTGAGAATGGATCTTCAGTGCGGCGGCGGTTGGCATCTAGCGGATCAACGCCGTCGGCCATGGCGCGAGGAGCCAAGCTTGTCAAAGCGCCAGCCGTCAGCAGCCCCAGTGCAAACAAACAAAACTTAGATTGCCAAAACTTAGATTGCATAATTCAGTAACTCCTCAAAACTTAGGCTTGAAGCTCAATCAAAGTTTAGCGATGATTCTGGCTTTTGAGCTAGATCTCCAGATCAAAGCTAATCCTTTAGGCAAAGGCGCGACGCAGCACTGGCCGAATGCTCAGCAGCGCCAGCCCGCTAAACCCAGCCAGCACCAGCAGCGCCGTCCCCAGCGAAACTGCCCCGAACGGAGCCTGCATGACAGTACTGCTCAGTCCCCAAGTCGCGTGCGTATAAATATAGCGAATCGGCTCGATGGCGTAGCTGAGCGGGTTGAGGCTGGCCACGACTTGCAGCCACTTAGGCATGAAGGCCAATGGCGCAAGTGCCGTACTGGCAAACAGCAGCGGTAGATTGGTGACAAAAATCACGGCGATTAGCTCAATGTGACCGGGCAGCGAAAAGGCCAGCCCCAGACTCAGCGCCGTCACGCCCAGCGTCAGCGTCAGCACAATTAGAATCACCAAGGCCAGTCCGCTGAGGCTGGGTAGCCCTGCTCCCAAAACGGCGCTCATGCCCAAAATTACGAAAGTCTGCACCAGACTCAGGCTGGCAATAAAAATCGCGGAGGCCAGCACAATTGAAAAGCGCGAGGCCAACGGAGCCACCAGCAGCCGATTTAAGAAGCCAAACTCGCGATCAAACATCACTGGCAGTCCAGCATTTAGCGCTCCGCCAAAGGCCGTAAACACAATCACGCCTGCCGCCAAAAACTGGCCATAGTTTTGGCTACCGCCAAACAGCCCCTGCGGCATATTCTGAAACAGCGCCCCAAACAGCACCAGCCACATCACTGGCTGAATAATTCCGGCCAGCAGCGTGGAGGGACGGCGCTGAAGCTGTATAAACAGACGGCGGGTGAGCGCCAGGGTTTCTTGGACAAAATCGCGAAAGTCGCTCTGGGGCGAAGGCTGGATTGCCGCTTCTACAAGGCCACTAGAGAGAGCTGTGGGGGAAGGGGTGACAGTTTGACTCATAGGTCAGGATTAATTTGGTAGGAGTTGTCCAAAGTTTTGTTTTTAAATCTTGTCTTTAGCCTAACGTATGTCAAGCGAGTGCGGTATGGGCTGCTGCCTCCTCAAGCCCAGAACTATGTGCATCCCCTACAAACGGCTCTGGTTTGGTTTTGGCTATCAGCGCGGTGTATTGCCCGCTGAGATTGCCGCCGCCATCCAGCAACTCTGCGAGGCGCATGGCCTAGACGCAGCGCTGATTATCGGCCTTGCCACGCTGGAGACTAAAGCCACCGCAGGCATTTATGAGCTTTGCGCCGAGCGGCATTGGCAGCTGCGCGGATTTTCGGCTGAGCAGCTGCGAGCGGTATCTGTGCCGCATCCCGCCGCTCAGGTGATGGACAAAGTCGCGACGCCCAGCGTGGCTGAAGCCGCAGCTGTTCTAGCCGCCCAGTCGCCGCTCTGGATTCCGAAGCAAATGATTCGTCATCCCGGCCAGCCCAGCATTACGCTTGCGGTTGCCCAATTGCTCCTAGAAGCTTGAAGCCTGCGTCAACTCAGTGGTTGAATGAGAGCAGTGATCTTTCAATATGCAGACGGAGATATCTTCAGATGGGCGGAGCAATTATTTACTTTATCTGGATTGGCACTTCTTTCGGGCTGGCGATGGGGCTGTATTTTGGGCTGCGAGCCGCTAAGGTGATTTAGCGCAAAAAGGGGCACAAACCCTGTGCCCCCCAAACATTCAACTACTCTTCAACTCCTAATGCTATCGAGTCAGCAGTTCAGCTTGCGGTGCAGCCGTAACCTGCCGCGCTTGCTCGGCGCGATATTCGACCAGCTGCGCTTCAATCTGGTCGCGGACAATTTGGCGATACTCGATAAAATGCTCGGCGTGAGCGCAGACTGTTACATAGTGATCCCAGACGCCGGGGTTCTGCCGCAGAATGCTGAAAAACTGCCGCCAGAACTGCCAGCGTGTGCTGCGCTGAAAGCCTTGCCGCCAGACGACAATCGCCAAAGCCCGCAGATCGGTACGGCTGGGCATCCGAAACGGCACGGCGCAGGACGAGGGCGCAAGATTTAGAAAATGGCGATAGGTGCGTGCCAAGAAGCGGCTGGGTTCGTAGAGTGTACAGAAGGCGTGAACATACTCTTGGGCAATCTCCTCCACCGGGCGCGTCGGCACAAAGTTCATCAGCGAAAACTGGTTGCCGTCGCTCTTGTTGTTATGCAGACGGCCTTCTTTTTCCAGCCGATGCCAGAGCGCCGTATTGGGCAGGGCTTGCAGCAGGCCAAATACAGCAGTTGGGATGGCCGTCTCTTCGACAAACTGAATAATCCGGTCGCCTGCGCCAGTCTTCTCGCCGTCAAAGCCGATGATAAACCCGGCCATAATCCGCAGCCCCGCCCGATTGATTTTATCTACCGACTCTTCTAGCGAGCTACGAGTATTCTGAAACTTTTTGGTCATTGCTAGGCTGTCGGCATCTGGGGTTTCAATGCCCAGAAAGACGGCGTTGAAGTTGCAGGCCATCATCAGCTCTAGCAGCTCGTCGTCTTGCGCCAAGTCTACCGAAGCTTCGGTATTAAAGCTGAATGGGTATTCGTGAGCCGCCATCCAGCCTTTCAGCTCTTGCAAAAACAGCTTGACGTTGCGCTTGTTGCCAATAAAGTTGTCATCCACCATGAACACAGCCCGCCGCCAGCCTAGCTCATAGAGGCAGTCGAGTTCATTGAGCAGCTGCGCCGGGGTTTTGGTGCGCGGCTTGCGGCCATAGAGCACAATAATGTCGCAGAACTCGCACTGGAAGGGGCAGCCCCGTGAAAACTGCACCGACATGGAATCGTAGGCATCTAGCTCCAGCAGGTCATAGCGAGGGACTGGCGTGGTGGTGACATCGGGTCTTTCGCCGTCTTTGGCGCGGAATGTTCCTGAAAGCTGCCCTTGCTGCACTGCCTCCACAAACATCGGCAGCGTGATTTCGCCTTCGTCCAAAATTAAATAATCAGCCTCTGCCGCATCTTCGGGCACTGAAGTCGGGTAAGGGCCGCCCACGGCCACCCGCTTGCCGCGTCGCTTGGCCTCATGGATTTGCTCCAGCAGATCGGCTTTTTGGACAATCATCGCCGAGAGAATCACCAGATCTGCCCAGTCCCACTCGGCTTCGGTGACTTCACGCACGTTGTGATCTACTAGCTTGTATTCCCAATCCTGGGGCAAGATGGCGGCGGCGGTGATCAAGCCCAGCGGCGGCAGCAGCACCTTGCGGCCTACTAGCTCCAAAATTTTCTCAAACGACCAGAACGTTTTGGGAAACAGGGGATAGAGCAGCAAAACTCGCATGAATCCAAACCTCACAGTACGACCGGATGGCAACGGATGGCTTGAAGCCGGGTTTCAGAGCGCTTGGCTAAGAAAACGGATTTACTAGAAGCCAAACAGGCGGCTGGGCAGAATCAAGCCCCATAGCCGAGTTGCATAGTTCAGCGTACCTTAAGCCCTGGTTTTTGTGTAAAGCAGATCGCCACAAAACGCTGGACAGCAGCTTGGGCTAGACTTTTTCGACCCGGAAGCGCTCTACTGAGGAAAGCAGATCGCGGGCGACGCCCACCTGGTTTTGCAGCGAGCCTGACACGCGCTGGGCTTCCTGGGAGGTTTCTTGGGCGGTTAGCTCCACTGACTGCATCACCTGCGCCACGTTACGCGAAGTCTCGGTCTGCTCGACTGTATCGGCGGTAATGGAGCGCACCAGCACGTCAATCCGGTTTGAGACCTGAATGATATCCTCCAGCGAGCGCTTGGCCTGTTCGGCCAGCCTTGTGCCTTCAATCACCTGCTGGGTGCCTTCTTCCATCGCGGTCATGACTGAGCTGGTCTCGCCCTGAATTTGCAAGACGATTTGCTCAATTTCTTTGGAAGATTTGGCCGCCCGATCGGCCAGCTGCCGCACTTCGTCAGCCACAATCGCGAAGCCGCGACCCGCCTCGCCTGCTCTGGCGGCCTCAATGCTGGCGTTGAGGGCAAGCAGGTTGGTACGCGAGGCGATCTGCGAAATCAGGGCGACAATCTTAGAAATCTCCTGAGAAGATTCGGCCAGTCGCTTTACCTTGCGGGTGGTTTCGGCCACCGTTTCGCGAATCTCCAAAATCCCGGATACCGTGCGCTCCACGGCCTCGCCGCCCCGCAGCGCCGTAGCCGAGGCCGAACGCGCCACCTCTTCGGCTTCACGGGCGCTTTCGGCCACCCGCTGAATCGAGTCAGTCATTACCTGCACCGAGTTCAGCGTCACGGCCAGCTCTTCGGCTTGGCGCAGCGCATCTGAGGAGAGCGAACGGGCAAAAATCTCGTTTTCGGTTGAGCTTTTGGTGACTTGACGCGCCGCTAGCTTCACCTGCTGCACAATTCCCCGCAGGTTTTGAATCGTCAGGTTGAAAGAGTCAGCGACCGCACCCAGCACGTCGGCGGTGACTTCAGCCTGCACGGTCAAATCGCCCCTAGCCGCACCTTCCACATCGTCTAGGAGCCGAATCACCTGCCGCTGCAAGTCTTCTTTGGCCTGCTCCTGCTCCTCAGCTTTGCGCTGGGCTTCGCTGGTTGTGGTCAAAATCACCCGCGACATCTGGTTAAAGCCAGCAGACAGTCGGCCAAACTCGTCTTCTGAGTAAACCTGAGCGCGAGCGCTGAGGTTGCCCTGCGACACCGCATCAAACTGAGCTTGCAAATCAGCGGCGGTGCGCTTGGCCTGCCGACTGGCAATACCAGAGAGCGCTAGGGCTGAACCAAAGCTGGCCACACCCGCCGTGGCGCTCATGGCCAGCCGATTGGTGGGAGCCACGGCGGGCGCTGCCACCATGCTGATC